>NZ_MJXO01000065.1:0-52603 GCF_001762835.1 Campylobacter sp. BCW_6466 | reverse complement strand
TAAATCATAAAATTAGTATTAATCAAAATATAAGCTTAACAAGGATAGAATAAATCCTATTTTAGCAGGATTTTTCCTGCTAAATTTTTCATTTGTCTTTTTATTTAATATAGATAAAAATTATAAATAAATCATAAAATTAGTATTAATCAAAATATAAGCTTAACAAGGATAGAATAAATCCTATTTTGAATCAATGAGAAAGGGCTATCCTATGGATGTTATCTTTGCTTTGCTTCTGCTTTTAGCTTTTGGTAGTTTATGGTTTTTTATCCGTTTTTGTGAAATTCAAATTAGGACACGCGGATGATATTTTTACTAGTTTTAAGCTTAATACTTGCTCTTTATTTATTTTATGCTCTATTATATCCTGAAAAATTTTAAAGGAAAAATATGCTAGAAATTTTAATAACACTGATTATAGCTTTTATATTGGCTTTAATTTTTGGAAATTATCTTTATAAAATTGCAAGCTGTAAAAAAACTATTTTTGATTTTATTTTTAATCCAATTGATAACTTAATTTATAAAATTTGTGCAATTGATAGAAAAAATATGACTTGGCAAAAATATTCTTTGCATTTAATTGCTTTTAATGCCTTAGTGGCTATTTTTTCTTTCGTGATTTTTTATTTACAAGATAAACTTTTTTTAAATCCCAATTCGATAAATTCTATGAAAGGGGATTTGAATTTAAATACTGTAATTAGTTTTATTACAAATACAAACCTTCAGCATTATAGTGGAGAGAGTGCTTTAAGTTTGCTTTCGCAAAATACAGGTATTTTACTTGCTATGTTTGTTTCAAGTGCAAGTGGATATTCTGCTTGTATGGCTTTTTGTCGTGCTTTATGTGGCATGCAAATGGGAAATTTTTATGAAGATTTTACGCGTATTATTACGCGTTTGATGTTGCCTTTAAGTTTTATTTTGGCTGTAATTTTTATCTCTGAAGGCGTAGTGCAAAACTATCACGCAAATTTTAGCGTGCTTACTTTAGAAAATAAATTTCAAAGTATTGCCACAGGTCCTGTTGCAGCTCTTGAGTCTATAAAACATTTAGGGACAAATGGGGGTGGTTTTTTTGGTGCTAATTCAAGTATGCCTTTTGAAAATCCTACTTCACTTACAAATTTTTTACAAATTTTATCCATGATGCTTATTCCTAGCGCCTGTGTTGTAGCTTTTGGATTGATGGTTTATCATAGAAAAGAAAGACAAGGTTTTGCTCTTATGGGAAAAGAAGGGGGAGTTATTTTTGGTGCAATGGGGATTATTTTTATCATTTCTTTGCTTTTAATTTATTTTAGCGAAAAAATGTCAAATCCAAATTTGGATTCTTTGGGTTTAAATGCAAATTTGGGAAATTTAGAAGGTAAAGAAATAAGATTTGGCACAGATGGTTCGAGTTTATTTAGTGCTGTAACTACTGCTTTTACTACAGGAAGCGTCAATAATATGCACGATAGTTTAAATCCTTTAAGCATCAGTGCTACTTTGTTAAATATGATGTTAAATGTAGCTTTTGGTGGCGAAGGAGTAGGGCTTATGAATATGATTATTTATGTGCTTTTAACCGTGTTTATTTGTGCATTAATGATAGGCAGAACTCCAGAATTCTTGGGTAAAAAAATAGAAAGCGCACAAATGAAGCTTATAGCTTTGGTAATTCTTATCCATCCTTTATTAATCCTTGTTTTAAGTGCATTAGCTGTTGTTTTTGCAAAAGATAGTATAAGCAATCCTAGCTTTCATGGCTTGGCTCAAATTTTGTATGAATTTAGTTCTTCGGCAGCAAATAATGGTTCAGGACTTGAAGGTTTAAAAGATGATAATTTATTTTGGAATTTAAGTACAGCTTTTGCTATGTTTTGTGGGCGTTATTTGGTTTTAATAGCTCAGCTTGCTATAGCTGGATCGCTTTTGGCTAAAAATACACAAGAAAATACTGCAAATTCTTTAAAAACGGATAATTTAACTTTTATGTTTGTGCTTGTTTGTATTATATATATTTTTGCTGCACTTACTTTTTTTCCGGTGCTTACTTTATCAAGCATTGCAGAATATTTATCTTTATGGCATTAAGGAGAGTCAATGTCTAAAAAACAAAATAAACTCATTACAAAAGAAATTTTAAATAATGCCATAAAAGGAGTATTTTTAAAATTTGATCCACGCTTTATGGTAAAAAATCCTGTTATGTTTATGGTGGAAGTTGGATTCATTCTTACTTTGATTTTAAGTATTTTTCCTACTTTGTTTAATGGAAATTCTGATGAAAGAATTTATAACATCTTAATCACTTTTATTTTATTTATAACCTTGCTTTTTGCAAATTTTGCAGAAAGTATTGCAGAAGGAAGGGGTAAAGCCCAAGCAGCTACTTTAAGACAAAGCAAAAAGGATTCTAAAGCTAGACGCATAAAAAGTGATGGCAGTGAAGAAATGCTTAATTCTAGCGAGTTAAAAATAGGTGATATAGTTTTAGTTAAAGCAGGTGAACTTATACCTAATGATGGAGAAATTATAGAAGGCGCTGCAAGTGTTGATGAATCAGCTATTACAGGTGAAAGTGCTCCTGTTATGCGTGAAGCGGGCGGTGATTTTTCTTCTGTTACAGGTGGGACTACGGTTTTAACTGATTTTTTAAAGATTAAAATTTTAGTTGGAGCTGGGGAAAGTTTTTTAGATAAAATGATCAATCTTGTAGAAGGTGCTGCGCGTCAAAAAACTCCAAATGAAATTGCTCTTAATACTCTTTTAATTGTTCTTAGTTTGAGTTTTTTGGTGGTGGTTGTAAGTTTATATCCTTTTATGCAATTTTTAGGCGTGAGTTTGCCTATTTCGTGGTTAGTAGCATTGCTTGTATGTCTTATTCCTACAACTATAGGGGGGCTTTTATCAGCTATAGGAATAGCAGGTATGGACAGGGTAACGCGTTTTAATGTGATCGCACTTTCAGGCAAAGCTGTTGAAAGTTGTGGTGATGTTGATACTATGATTTTGGATAAAACAGGAACGATTACTTTTGGAAACCGTTTGGCAAATGAATTTTATGAAGTCCAAGGTATAAGTAAAGAAGAAATGATTAAAGCTTGTGTTTTATCCTCTTTAAAAGATGAAACTCCAGAGGGTAAAAGCATAGTTGCATTGGCTCAAAAAATGGATTATGAATTAGAAGGTAATGATATTAAAGAATTTATCGAATTTAGCGCTCAAAATAGAATGAGCGGTGTGGATTTACAAGATAATACAAAAATTCGTAAAGGTGCTTTTGATGCTATAAGGGCTTATATAAGCGAAATGAATGGAAAAATTCCTAGTGATTTAGAAACTAAGGTAATGGAAATTTCAAATCTTGGTGGCACTCCTTTGGTAGTGTGTAAAAATGAAAAAATTTTAGGAGTAATTTATCTAAAGGATACAGTAAAACCAGGACTTAAAGAGCGCTTTGATGAGCTTAGAAAAATGGGCATAAAAACTTTAATGTGTACCGGAGATAATCCTTTAACAGCAGCTACTATAGCTAAAGAAGCAGGGCTTGATGGATTTATAGCAGAATGCAAGCCTGAAGATAAAATAGAAGCCATTAAAAAAGAACAAGCTCAAGGTAAGATAGTAGCCATGACAGGAGATGGAACCAATGATGCTCCAGCTCTTGCGCAAGCTGATGTAGGTATAGCTATGAACTCAGGAACTCAAGCAGCCAAAGAAGCAGCCAATATGATAGATCTTGATTCTAATCCTACTAAAATTTTAGAAGTAGTTGAAATAGGAAAAGGTTTGCTTATTACTAGAGGCAGTCTTACAACTTTTAGTATGGCAAATGATATTGCTAAGTATTTTGCTATTTTACCTGCTATGTTTAGTGTGGTTTTACCTCAAATGCAAATTTTAAATATTATGCATTTGGCTACCCCGCAAAGCGCTATTTTATCAGCACTTATTTTTAATGCTATTATTATACCTTTGCTCATACCTATTGCTATGCGTGGAGTTAAATTTAAGCCTATGAAAAGTGAGTATTTGCTTTTAAGAAATTTGAGTATTTATGGTTTAGGTGGTATGATAGCACCTTTTATAGGGATAAAAATAATTGATATTCCTACAGCTTGGATACTTAGAATTTTAGGAGTGTGATATGCTTAGAACTTTGCTTAGTTTTTTTGTGGTAATGCTAATATTGTGTACTCTTATTTATCCTTTTGCTTTAAATACAGTTGCAAAATTTATTTTTCCTTATCAATCAAGTGGAAGTTTAGTGGATAAAGAAGGTCGTCCGACTTTGGATATAAGCAAAGCGGTAGGTTCAAAGCTTTTGGGTCAAGATTTTAATAAGCCTTATTTTCTACATTCAAGAACATCTGTGTCAAATTACAATACAAGTGATACAAATGAAAGCAGTGTAAGTTCAGGTGGATTTAATTATGCTATGTCAAATCCTGCTTTAAAAGAGCGTGTGCAAAAAGATTTGCAAAAATTTTTAGATGAAAATCCGCAAATTACAAAAGAACAAATTCCTTTGGATTTGTTAAGCGCTTCAGGATCAGGACTTGATCCTCATATCAGTCTTCAAGCAGCCCTAGTGCAAATTCCTAGGATAAGTCAATCTTCAAAAATTACCAAAGAAAAACTAGAAAAAATCATTCAAGAAAATACCGAGTCTAAATTTTTAGGGATTTTTGGGGAAGAAAAGGTTAATGTTTTAGTTGTTAATATAGCTATTGCTAAAGCCATGAAAAAAGAATAAACATGCAAAGACAAAGTCCTGAACAAATTCTTAAAAAACTTGAGGTTAAAGCCAAGGAAGAAGAAAAAAACAAACTTGCAAAATTAAAAATCTTCTTAGGTTATGCTGCAGGTTCTGGAAAAACTTATGCTATGTTAAGTGAAGCTAGAACTTTAAGGGATAATGGAGTTGATGTTGTTTTAGGCTATATAGAGCCTCACGATAGACCTGAAACAATGGCTTTAACACAAGGTTTTGAAAGTATAGCTAATCTTGAAATTTCTTATAAAAATATAGTATTAAAAGAATTTGATTTAGACGCTACCCTTAAGAGGAAACCTGCTTTGGTTTTAGTAGATGAGCTTGCACACACTAATGCTAAAGGCTTGCGTAATGAAAAGCGTTTTCAAGATATAGAAGAACTTCTAAAAGCAGGGATTGATGTTTATACTACTTTAAATATACAACATTTAGAAAGTTTAAATGATTTAGTCGCTAATATCAGTAAGATAGAAGTTAAAGAGCGTATTCCTGATCGTATTTTTGATGAGGCTGATCAGGTTGAACTTGTTGATATTGAACCTAATAAGCTTTTAAAAAGAATGCAAGATGGCAAAATTTATAAGGAAAAACAAGCTAAACTAGCACTTGAAAATTTCTTTCGTCAAGAAAGACTTATAGCTTTGCGTGAGATTGCCTTAAGAAGACTTGCTTCAAGAGTGAATTTAAGAGCAAGTGAACAGAGGCTTATTAATGATGATTTAGCTTATCATACTGGAGAGCATATTTTAGTTTGTATTAATGCTTCAAATGCAAAGGTTATTCGTGCAGCTGCAAGACTTGCTTTAGCTTTTCATGCTAAATTGAGTGCGCTTTATATAAAAAATC
This sequence comes from Campylobacter sp. BCW_6466, assembly GCF_001762835.1. Taxonomy (NCBI): domain Bacteria; kingdom Pseudomonadati; phylum Campylobacterota; class Epsilonproteobacteria; order Campylobacterales; family Campylobacteraceae; genus Campylobacter; species Campylobacter sp. BCW_6466. The sequence continues at coordinate 46,986 of NZ_MJXO01000065.1, read as the reverse complement.
CCAATATTAAAGAAGAAAAAGCCTTAGAAGAAAATATAGCATTAGCTAAAAGTTTTGATGCTGAAATCATTAGCGTATATGATGATGATATAGCAAGACAAATTGCAGAGTATTCAAGCCTTAGCAATGTTTCTAAAATTGTTTTAGGTAAAAATAAAGATAAAAAAAAGTTTAAAGAAGAGATTTTTGAAGCTGTTGCTAAAAAAGCACCCAATATTGATTTATATCTTGTTAATGAAAATCAAATTTCTACTCCTAAAATACGAAGTAAAAAAGGTTTTGATTTTTTAGGTTTTTTAAAAATCACAGGAGTTTTGCTTTTAGCAACTTTTATAGCTTTTGTGTTTCATAAATTTAATACTCAGCCAAGTAATATAGTTATGATTTTTATTTTAGCAGTTTTTGCTTCTTCTTTTATTTCTGATAATAAAATTTTCGCCTTTTATTCTTCTTTGGTAAGTGTCTTGATTTATAATTTTTTCTTTTTAGAACCTATTTTTAGTCTTAAAGTTCATGATAGTGGAAATATTATTACTTTTACAACTATGTTTATAGTTGGATTTTTAACAGCTGTTTTTACTAGAAGATTAAAATTGCAATCTAAAGAACTCACTAAAAGAGCTTATAGAACAGCTATTTTGCTTGAAAATAGTGAAAAGTTAGCAAGAGTAAAAAGCAAACAAGAGCTTTGGGAACAACTTGGAAATCAAGCTTTAAAATTATTAAATTTACCTATTATTATTTATCCTATAAATAAAAACAATATTTTATCGAAACCTTTGTTGTTTTTTAACGATGATAAGCAAATGTTAAAAAATTGTTTTAGTGCTGATGAGATTGCTATTGCTCAATGGGTTGCAACAAATAAAGAAAGAGCAGGTGTTTGTACAAATACCCTACCTAATGCTAATGCTATGTATTTACCTATAGAAGATGGGGAAAAAACTAAAGGGGTTATAGGTATAGTTTTAAAAGAAAAACGTCCCTTGCAAGACTTTCAGTATGAAATTTTAAGTGCTTTACTTAATGAGGCGGGAGTTAGAACAAGAGATATATTTTTATTATAAATCCCTTAATTTATTAATCTCATCTCTAATTGCGGCAGCTTTTTCAAATTCAAGTGCTTTAGCTGCTTCAAGCATTTGCTTTCTTAATTCTTTGACAAGTTTTGCTCTTTCGCTAGCTGGCATTTTTTCTAGTTTTTTACCTTTGCGATAAATTTCGCCTAAATCCTCTTCATTTTTCAAACTTTCTTCAATATGGCGTTTGACTGAAGTTGGGGTAATATTGTATTTTTTATTATAAGCCATTTGAAGTTTGCGGCGTTCATTGGTGGTATCCATAGCTTCTTGCATGGATTTTGTGATTTTTTTGCAAAAAAGCAAAACCTTACCATTGACATTTCTAGCTGCTCTTCCCATGGTTTGGATTAAACTTGTAGTACTTCTTAAAAAACCTTCCTTATCTGCATCCATAATGGCAATGAGTGAAACTTCAGGCAAATCAAGTCCTTCTCTAAGTAAGTTAATGCCAATTAGCATATCAAAAGCACCGCTTCTTAAACCTCTTATGATTTCATTGCGTTCTATAGCATCGATATCTGAGTGCATGTATTTGACTTTTATACCAAGTTCTAAATAATACCTTGTAAGTTCTTCAGCGAGTTTTTTAGTCAGCACGGTTACTAAAACCCGTTCGTTTCTTTGTATGACTTTTTTAGCCTCATCAAATAAAATTTCAACCTGATTATCACTATCTTTTAACTCTATCAAAGGATCAAGCAGTCCTGTAGGACGCATGATTTGATGAAAGATATTTTCTTTACTCAGTTCAAGTTCTAAAGGTGCAGGTGTGGCTGAAACAAAAAGAAATTGACAATTTTTATGGATAAATTCATCAAACATTAAAGGACGGTTATCCAAGGCTGAAGGCAAACGAAAACCATAATCAACCAAGGTTTGTTTTCTGCTTCTATCTCCTGCAAACATACCTCTAAATTGTGGTAAAGATACATGGCTTTCATCGACTATAACAAGAAATTTTCTATCTTTAATCGCAAAATAATCAAAAAGCGTATAAGGAGTATCACCTTCTTTAAGTCCTGTTAAATGCCTTGCATAATTTTCAACACCTTTACACATTCCTGTGCTTGTAAGCATTTCAAGATCAAATTCAACCCTTTGTTTAAGGCGTTGATATTCTACGAGTTTATTTTCATGTTCAAAATAAGCAAGGCGTTCGTTAAGTTCTGTTTTTATGTCTTTTATCGCTTGTTTTAATCTTGTTTCGCCCACGCTAAACTGGCTTGTAGGATAGAGTATGAAGCGTTTTAAATCTTTGCCTTTTTTATTTTCTAAAACATTGTAATGATACATAGCATCAAGCTCATCGCCAAAAAATTCAAGTCTTACTACTTCATCTTCATAATAAGCTGGATAAATGTCTATAATATCTCCTTGAACTCTAAAATCTGCACGATCAAAAAAATTATCATTTCTTTTATAACCCATATCTACAAGTTTTTTTAAAAGTTCTTTTTGTGAAATTTGCATACCTAGTTCAAAGATTAAAACCATGCCTATGTATTCATTTGGATTACCAAGTCCATAATTTGCCGAAACACTAGCTATGCAAACTACATCTTCATAACTTAAAAGAGAAGCAGTAGCGCTCAGTCTTAAACGCTCTAAGTCTTCATTGGTTGAGCTGTCTTTTTCTATGAAAACATCAGTGCGTGGGATATAGGCTTCAGGTTGATAATAATCATAATAAGATATAAAATATTCCACATGATTTTTAGAAAAAAAGCCTTTAAATTCGCTATAAAGTTGAGCGCAAAGGCTTTTGTTGTGACTCATGATAAGAGTAGGTATATTAAGTTCTTTAATGATATTTGCCATGGTAAAGGTTTTTCCACTTCCTGTAACGCCTAGTAAGGTTTGATATTTGTTGCCTTTTTTTATACTTTTTACTATGCCTTTTATGGCTTCTTGTTGATCAGAACTGGGTTTAAATTCGCTGGTAAGTTCTAACATTTTTCTACTTTATTTTTATTTTTGAAAAAATTTTAAAAGAAAATGCTTTAATTAAAAATTAATTGACAATAAAAACCTAAATTTAAATTTTTTTCTGCTACAATATCAAATAATATTTTCCATAAATTACAAATTTCTTAAGAAGGCAAAAATATGTTTGATGAAAAAATAATCAATACTATGACAGATAAAGTAAATGAATTAATTGAAAAGTATAACGAAGTTTGCGAAGCCAATGAGGCTTTAAGAAATGAGCTTGTAAGCGTTAAAGCGCAAAATGAAGCAAAAAGTAATCAAATCATGCGTTTAGAAGAAGAACTTAAATCTCGCAATATAGAAAGCGAAGATATTTATAAGAAAATAGAGGCTGTTCTTGGCAGATAATCTAAAACAAGTCATTGTTAATGTCAATGCAAAAGATTTCATTGTTAAGTGCAGTGAAGAATTTGCAAATTTTTTAGAAGATGATATCGCTTTGATTTCTGGCGGTACTAAAAAAATAGAACTTAAACGCTTTGTAGATGCGTTTGTTAAAAAAAGTTATGAAAATTATATTTTAGAAAGAGAACTTAAGAAACTAATAAAAGCAATCAATGAAGAACTCCCGACAAAATGAATAAAGCTTTTACTTTGCTTGAGCTTGTTTTTGTGATTTTGATTTTGGGAATTTTATCAAGCTTATTTTTATCTTTTATCGATACTACAAAAGATGAGGTTAAAATTTTAAAATTAAAAATGGACTATGAAATGCTAAGCTCAGCTCTTGCTTTAATGCGTAGTCAAATGAGACTTAAAAATTTAAATTTTCCAGAAATTTTAGATAATGCGCAAAACAATCAAGCCAAAGAAAAACTCTTTTATTGTTTAAATGATTGTGATTATTCTTTGCTTGATACGCCTATTTATTCTGATTTTAAATCTTGGATAAAAATAGGTAAAAATCACTATAGATTTGCATTAAACGCCAAAGAGATGATTGAATTTATTTATGATTCTAAAGAAGGTTTGTTAAAGTGTATAGGAAGTTCTAGATGCAAAGATTTGATATAAGATATTATGAACTTGCAATTTGTGGTTTGTATTTGGATAATTTAACTTTTCATAGTTTTGATGAAATCAAACCTTTAACACAAGTATTAGTGGATTTAAAAACTAAAAAAAACCTTAAAGCTATCGTGCTTAAAGAATGTCAAAAACCTGATTTTAAAACCGTAGAAATTAAAGAAATTACAGGGTATTTTCTAACTCCTTTGCAGTTTGAATTGGTAAATTTTATTGTTTATTATTATGCTTCAAAACTTGGTTTTGTTTTGGGATTTTTTGAAACTAGTCCTAAGTATGAATGTCAAAAAATGTTTTTTAAAGATACCCCTAAGCTAAGCAATCAACAACAAAATGCCTTAAGTTTTCTTCAAAAAGAAAATAATTCCTTGCTTTTTGCTGATACGGGTAGTGGCAAGACTGAAATTTATATTTCTTTGATAAAAGAGTGTTTAGAACAGGGTAAACAAGCTTTGCTTTTGATGCCAGAAATCGCACTCACTCCACAAATGCAAAAGCGTTTGGAAGTGTATTTTAAGGATAATTTTTTCCTGTGGCATTCTAAAATTTCAAAGAAAAAAAAGCAAGAATATTTAGAGCGTTTTTGCAAGGGAGAAGTGCTTTTAGTAGCGGGTGCAAGATCGGCTTTGTTTTTGCCTTTTAGAAATTTAGGACTTATTGTAGTAGATGAAGAACACGATAATTCTTATAAGGCTTCTAATCAGCCTTTTATCAATGCAAGAGATTTAGCACTTTTTTTGGGTCAAAAAAATAATATTAAAGTGGTTTTAGGTTCTGCAACTCCATCTTTAACGAGCTTTTATAAACAAAAAAGTTTTAGATTAAAAGGAACTTTTTTTGACAGTAAAAAACATTTTTTATATGATGAAAATGAGCTTGGTATAACACCTATGCTTTTAAGCGAATTAGAAAAAAGTTTAAAACATCAAAAACAAGCTATAGTGTTTTTACCTACAAGGGCTAATTTTAGACAAATCATTTGCAAGGATTGTGGGGAAACGATAAAATGTCCTTTTTGTTCTATCGCTATGAGTATGCATAAAAAGAAAAATGTTTTAAAATGTCATTATTGTAATTATACTTCTTTGATAGAGCAAAATTGTCCAAGTTGTAAAGGAGAAATGTTAGAAGCTAGAAAAATGGGGACTGCTGAACTTTTAGAGCTTTTGCAAAATGCTTTGCCTTTAGCAAAAATAGTAAAATTTGATAGCGATGAAATCACAAGCGTTAAAAGGCTTAATACTATTTTAAAAGACTTTAATGAAAATAAGATCGATATACTTATTGGCACCTCTATGCTTGCTAAAGGGCATGATTATCATAGTGTGGATTTGAGTGTGATTTTAGGGCTTGATGAGTATTTGTTTCGTCCTAGTTTTAGAGCGAGTGAAGAAACTTTAGCTTTAGCTATGCAAGTTGCAGGTAGGGCAGGGCGTAAAGGCGAAGCAAGAGTACTTTTGCAAACAAAAAATAGAGCTTTTTTTGAAAGGTATATAGAGGATTATGATGCTTTTTTAAAAGATGAGTTAGAAAATAGAAAAGATCTTTATCCTCCATTTAAACGCCTTTTAAGAGTTCTTATAGAAGATAAAGATCAAAAAAGTGCACAAAAACTTTGTGAAAAATTTGCTTCTCAATTTAAAAATATCAAACAGGTAGAATTGGTAGGCTATGGAATTTGTGGAGTTGAAATGCTGCATGGAAAATATCGTTTTTATTTATTACTTAGAAGTGAAAATTATAAAGCTTTAGTGGCAATTGAAAATTATATTTTGCAATTTAAAAATGTAAGCGCGGATATTGACCCTATTGATTTTGTGTAAGTAAGATAATTATTTATCTTTGTATATCTTTTCAAATTCTTTATAATATTTCCAAGAATCAATAATATGAGGATGTGTTTGTTTTAAATGATTTAGTTCATTTTCAAATATATTAAAAAAAGTGTAAATAAGTGATTTATTTTTTATAAAATAATCTATTACATCTTTTTCTTTCATCATTTTTGATTCTGTTTCATCTATGGTTATTTTAATTTGATATAAAAAATCATACAAATAATGTTTAATTGTTGAAAATAAAAGATTGTTTTGTTCTAATTGCTTAAAATCATTTTTATCAATATATACACCCATATCATTACATAGGTCGTTTTTTATAATTTCTTGTATTATGTCTATTTTTTCATGATTGATATGTTTTCTGTCTAAAATTATGGGAATGCTAGAAGTTCTATCAATATTGAAATTTTTATTATTTTTAGGAGCATTAAGATAAAAGGTGTTATTAATATCTTTAGAATTTGCATAAAGTGTAATAGGAAAAAGATAGCGAATATAACCTCTAAATTCTTTAATTTTAAATAAATCTAATTTATCTTTATGGGGGGGGGGTAAAATTAAAATTTATAGCAAGTAAATTCATAGTATCGTAGGCCTTTGATTGACGGATTTCTTCCATATCAAGATAGTATACTTTGTCTTTGTTAAAATATTTTAATAAATAAGAGATGATAAAAACTCCTTGTTGTAGTTCGTTTATATCGATTTTAATTTTATGATTTTGATGAGCAAGATAGTCAATATAATAACGCCAATCATAAGTTAGATTAAATTCAGAGGGATAGTTTCTTGAAACTTTATTCCAATCTCTTCCCCAGTTATGCTTTAAAATTCCTATTGGATCGCGAACTCCGCAAATAATTTTAGAGTTAAAATCCAATAAAGATAGATATTTATCAAAATAAGGTAGATTAATTTCTGATATATTAATAGCATATTGAGTAATCGTATTGTCATTTAGACACATGTAATTAAGACAATATCTTTCTTTGGCATCAGGCGGTAAAACCCAGGAGGCAAAACAAGTTACATCGCAACATTGATTAAGGTATCTTAAAAATGCTGCTGCTCCAACGCCATGTGGAGAAATATAGATAAATTTATAGTGTTTAGGTAGGGGTAAATTTAAATCCCAAGCTAATTCTGCACAATGTCGACTAGCATCTATTTCTATAAAATTAGGATTGATTAAAGGTGGATAAGGATGTTTTATTGATAAATATCTATCCCTAAATTCGTTAGAATTGAGCCAAGTGCAAATTGTTTCAATATTTTCCAAAACAAAGGTAAAAAATTTTTCATTATTCGAATTTTTTAAAGCTTGTAAAAGAATTTGAGCTAGGGTTGGAGTTAGGTTATTTTTTATATAGAGTAAAAGATTTTGCATATAACCTCTTTTAATTGTATTTAATTTATATATAATTCATAAATATTTAAATGTCATGAAATTTAAATATATTATCAAAAATAAACTTTAATTAAAGCAATAAAAAGTTAAAATTTGATATTAAAATTTTTCAAAGAGTGAAGTTATGGAGTATAAAAGATTTAAAACCAGACAAATCAAAGTAGGAGATGTTTTAATAGGCGGTGATGCACCCATTTCAGTTCAATCTATGCTTTTTACTAAGACAAGAGACATAGAAGCTTCTTTAGAGCAAATCAATCGTCTTTATTTTGCAGGAGCAAATATAGTGCGTTTGGCGTGCTTGGATATGGCTGATGCAAGGGCTTTAAAAGAGATTAAAGCTAAAAGTCCTTTGCCTTTAATTGTAGATATTCATTTTAATCATAATTTGGCTGTATATTGTGCTGAATTTATCGATGGAGTGCGTATAAATCCTGGTAATATAGGTTCTAAAGAAAATATCAAAGAAGTAGTAAAAGCATGTAAAGAACGGGGTATCCCTATACGCATCGGTGTAAATCACGGCTCCATAGAAAAACAATTTAGCAATAAATTTGGCTATGGTGTCGATGCTATGCTAGAAAGTGCGATGTATAATATCAAGCTTTTAGAGGATTTAGACTTTTTTGATATTAAAATTTCCATGAAGACTTCAGATGCTCAAAAAACTATAGAAGCTTATGAGAGATTAAGACCGCTTTGTGATTATCCTTTTCACTTAGGGGTAACTGAAGCAGGAACTAAATTTCATAGCACTGTAAAAAGTTCTATAGCTTTAGGAAATTTACTTCTTAAAGGTATAGGCGATACTATGCGTGTTTCTATGACGGGCGAACTTGAAGAAGAAATTCGTGTAGCAAGGGCGATTTTACAAGATAGCGGAGTGCAAAAAAGCGGAGTAAATATCATCTCTTGTCCAACTTGCGGTAGGATTCAAAGTGATTTGTTAAGTGCGATTAAAATCGTAGAGGAAAAAACCAAGCATATAAAAGAACCTTTAAATATCAGTGTCATGGGTTGTGTGGTAAATGCTTTAGGTGAAGCTAAGGGCGCTGATGTGGCTATAGCCTTTGGGAAAAATCAAGGACTTGTTATAAGACATGGTGAAGTTGTAGCTAAACTGAAAGAAAGTGAACTTGTAGATAGATTTTTAGCTGAAGTTGAAGATGAGGTTAAAAGTAGGGCTGTAAAAGAATAAAAGCCAAGAAGCAAGGTTTAACCTTGCTTTTAGAATGGCCATATCGCTTCTATAACTTTGCTACCCCAAGGTTTTCTTGTGCTTCTATCCACTTCACCTTCTGTTTTATAAAGAATTTTAGCATCTGCTATATATTTACTATCTATAGTATTGTCTTGACCGATGTCATAAGGACGAATAACACCGCTTAATTGTATGATTTGTTTCTCTCCGTTGATTAAAAGCTCTCTTGAGCCTTCGATAAAATAATTACCATTTGATAAAATTTTAATTACACGCGTTGAAATTGTAGTCTTGAAACTTTCATTTCTGCTTTGTGAGCCTGTTCCTGTGTACTTGTTTGAACTATTGGTTTGAAAGCCTATATTAGAATAAGCATTGACTTTATTAAGAGCATTAGCTACCACTCCTGAACTTCCTGTTAAAGCACCTCCGCCTAAATTTGAGGTATTAGTTCTACTTGTTGCTTTATTAGCTTGTGTGCTTTGAGTGGTACTTTCTTGTATAACAACTGTAACTAAATCATTTACATTCATAGCTTTTTTATCTGAAAATAAAGGATTATCCCCTTTGCCAAAAAGCGATCCTGGTGCACTTTCTACATTATTACTTTGTTTTGGTGCAAGTTCTTCTACATAAGCAGGTGGTTTCATTGAAATTTGCGGATCAACCGTTGCAGAACAACCAAAAAATGCAAACGGTAACACATAAAATAAAACTTTTTTCATTTTCGTCCTTTAAAATATGAATTTTTATTTTTCTTTGTTAAAATTAGAAAAAGCAAAGAGTGTTCCACATTTATAAATTCAAGGAGAAAATGATGGCAAATCTTTATTTGATGAGATCTAGAAGTGATGAGTTAAATACTATTATTAGTACAAATTTGCTTAAAAATTATAGCAAAATTTACAAAAATATCGCAATTTATTGCCCTGTAATATACATACATCGCGTCCCTGTTTTGCAAGGTTGGTTGGAAGAATTTAATATCAATCAAACTGTAAAAAGCGCTTATGGTTTTACCTTTAGAGAGGCAATGGAGGAATTTAGCAAAGATCCTCATAATTTTTTTAATGTTATTTTAGAAGAATACGAAGAGTTAAAACGCAAATACGATTTTGTGCTTGTAAATAGCTTTTGCGAATTTGGAATACTTGATGGATTTGATCTTAGTATAAAATTGGCTAAAAATCTTAATACCCCTATCGCTGCTATTATTAACGATGAAGATAAACTTATAGCTCAAAAATATTTCGATCATGCCCTAGATGGTCGTAATTATGTTTTGATTAATGAAAATTTTAATTTTGAAGAAGTGCAAAAGCTTGAAGAGTATGATTTTATAACTCCGCATCGTTTTAAATATGAATTGATTAAACAAAGCGTAAAAAATAAAAAAACTGTTGTTTTGCCAGAAAGTAATGATGAGAGAATTTTAAAAGCTGCTGAAATTTTATTAAAAAGTAAAGTTGTTGATCTTATTTTATTAGGCAATGAAGAAAAAATCAAACAAGATGCTGCTAGATTAAGTCTTGATTTAAGTACTATACAAATTATGAATCCGCTCAATTCAGAATATAATCAAGAATTTACTTCCATTCTTTACGAGGCAAGAAAATCTAAAGGATTGAGTTTAGAAGAGGCTAAGATGCTAGTTCAGGATAAAACTTATTTTGGAACTTTGCTTATACATACTGGAAAAGCTGATGCTATGGTTAGTGGAGCATCAACTACTACAGCTGAAACGATTCGCCCTGCATTGCAGCTTATTAAAACTAAAGAAGGTATTAGTTCTGTTTCGGGAATTTTCTTTATGGGGCTTGAAGATCAAGTTTTAGCTTTTGCTGATTGTGCTGTAAATCCAAGTCCAACTGCTGAACAGCTTGCAACTAGTGCTTATGTAAGTGCTATGACTGCTAAGTCTTTTGGACTTGAACCAAAAATAGCTTTGCTTTCTTATTCTAGTGGTGATAGCGGTAAAGGGGAAAGTGTAGATCTTGTAAAAGAAGCATTAAAAATTGCTAAAGAAAAATACCCTGAGTTAAATATAGATGGTCCTATGCAGTTTGATTGCGCTTATGATCTAAAGACTGCGGCAAAGAAAATGCCAAATTCTAAGATAGCAGGCCATGCAAATGTATATATTTTTCCTGATCTTAATGCAGCAAATATTTGTTACAAAGCAGTTCAAAGAACCGCTAATGCTTTAGCAATCGGTCCTATTTTACAAGGTCTTAAAAAACCTGTTAATGATTTAAGTCGTGGATGTTTGGTAGATGATATTGTAGATACTGTTATTTTAAGTGCTATACAAGCTCAATAGAAAGGAATAATAAATGAAAATTTTAGTTTTAAATTCAGGTTCTTCATCGATTAAATTTAAATTTTTTGATAATAAAATCGTTAAAGCCAGTGGCTTAGTAGAGAAAATCGGAGAGCAAAATTCAAAAGTTATATTAAAAAATGTTTTAAATAGTGAAAGTTTTGAAAGAGAATTAACAATAAATAATCACGAAGAAGGACTTAGTATAGTCAATGAGCTTTTTAAAGAATCAGGAATTTTAGCGGATTTAAATGCTCTTGATGGCTGTGGTCATCGTATAGTTCATGGGGGAAGAAATTTAAGTGAGCATTGTTTAGTAGATGACTATGTTCTTAAAGAGATAGATAGGGTTAGTATTTTTGCTCCTTTGCATAATCCTGCCCATTTAGCAGGTATAAAAACAATGATTAAAGCTGCACCTAGTGTTGCTAATGCAGCTATTTTTGATACAGCTTTTCATCGCACTATGCCTGATTTTGCTTATATGTATGCTTTGCCTTATGATTTTTATGATAAGCATAATATTAGAAGATATGGTTTTCATGGGACTTCTCATGCTTATATTAGTTCTAGAGCGGCAAAATTTCTTCAAAAAGATCAAAATGAATTAAATGTCATCTCTGCTCATCTTGGAAATGGCGCAAGTGTATGTGCTATAGAAAAAGGTAAGAGTGTAGATACTTCTATGGGCTTTACTCCACTTGAAGGACTTATTATGGGAACGCGTTGTGGAGATTTAGACCCTGCTATTTTACCTTTTATAAGTCATATCAAAGGTTTAACTATAGAAGAAATAGATACACTGATGAATAAAAAAAGTGGAGTATATGGAATTTGCGGTTATAATGATTTTAGAGATATAGAAAGAGAGATAGAACAAGGTAATGATAAAGCACGCTTGGCTCTTGATATGTTTTGTTATCGTCTTGTTAAATATATAGGATCCTACTTTGCCGTGTTGCCAAAAACCGATGCTATTATTTTTACAGGTGGTATAGGAGAAAATGATAGTTTGGTTCGACAAAAAGTATGTGAGAGATTAGCTCATCTTGGTATCGAGTTAGATTTTGAACTTAACAAACAAAGGATTTCGGGCGAAAGAATGATAAATCATGCAAATTCTAAAGTTAAAGTGCTTGTTATTCCTACAGATGAAGAATTAGAAATCGCTAGAATTACAGAAGAATTAATAAGCAATTGAAAGAGGTTTATATTTAGTAAAAATTAATTTTCTTTAGATAAAATTTTAATTAAAAATAAAGCATGGATTATGAAAAAATTTAAAGAATTTAGCCTTCGTTTTTTATTTAAAGTATCAGAACAACCTGTTTTAGTGAAGGATTTATTAGAGGCAAATGCACTTTTTAATGACGGTATGCTTGTAGATCCTTCTAAGCTAAATTTTAATTTCAAAATTCTAAATTCTTATATTTATTTTGGTGTTTTTTGTGCTGTGGTTTTGTTACCATTGCTTTTAATTACTCATTATTTTTTAACAAAACTTGACTTTCATATAAGCATAGTGAGTGCTGTTATGGTTACTGCTTGTGTATTTATAGGATATGATATTTTTAAAGTTTATATTCGCAAAATAATCTCAAAAAAAATAATACAAAAAGCCTGGGCTTTGCATTTCCCTTATTTTGCTTATGAAAAATACTCTATAATGGCAGGTGAAATTTATAAGGAAGCCTTAAAAGAAGAAATTCCAAAAGCAAATTTAGAGCAGTATGTTTTAGATAAGATTATTCATTCTAAATAATCTAAAATTTGATTTTGGAATCGCATATTTTCAAGTCTTCTTTTTAAATCTTTATTTTCTTCGTTTAAAACGCTTTCTTCTGTTCTTAATGTAGCAATTTCTCTACTAAGATAATAAATTTGATTTCTAATATAAATTTGTGGAGCAAATAAAAATAACGCAAAACTAACAAGTAAAGCCGCAAAAAGAAGATGATTGAAATTTAGGTTTCTATCTTCTTTGGTGGCATTAGAGAAGCCTTCTAGTAAAACATTTTTTGCCTTTTGAGCATCTTCATCATTTTGTTGTTTTTCTTGGGCTTGATTAGATGGTTTTGGAAGTTCTTGTTTATTTTCTTGTGGTGTTATCTTTTTTTGTAAATTTTCCAAACTTTGTTTAATATCGGGTTGTTTTTCTATAGTTTGGGAATTTTGTATTTTAGGTTCAGTTTTTTGAATTTTTTCTATAGATTTTATAGATTCTTTTTTTTCCTTTTTATCTTGGATAGGATTTTGATCATTTTTTGTTTGAATTTTTGGTTTAGTTTGAATATTTTTTATCTCGTTTATTTTTTTTCTTCCAAATGAAAAAATTTTTTTAGTTTTTTTATTTTCTTCTTTTTTTCTTTCTTTCATTTTGGAAAAAATTTTTTTAGCAAGAGATTGCTTTTCTTCTAATTTAACATTGATCAGATCTTCTTTTAAATATATATTTGATTTTTTAGTATGTTTTGACTCATACTCTTCATCGAGTTCTTCTAAGAATTTATTAGGAGTCTTTTTTTTAAAACGACGTCTTAAAATATCATCGCTAGAAATTTCATTTCTTAAGTCATCATCAAGCGGTTTGCCTTGATTTATGGCGCGAGAAAATTTCAGCATTTTTTGGCGTATGTTTTGGCGTTCTTTTATAAAATCATCTTCTAGCATTATTTATTGTCCAAATTATTAAAATAAAAAGCCCGCATTTTAGCACAACTAGAGCGAGAATTTTTTAAAAGTTCTTCCTTGCTTGCACTTATAGCTTTTTTGGTTATTATTTGCCCTAGGCTATGGTTATTTCCACATTCGCAACGCATTATTTTTTCATCACAAATGCAGTTTTTTGACCATTTTTTGAAAAAATTTTTTACTATTCTATCTTCCAAAGAATGAAAACTAATGATTGCTAAAATGCAATTTTTTGGTTTTAAATTTTCTAAATGTCCAAGAAAATCTTTAAGCACTTTAAGTTCTTGATTTACTTCTATTCTAATGGCTTGAAATGCTAAAGTGGCTTTGGAAATTTTTCTATGATTTTGTTTGCCTTTTCCTATGATTTGATAAAGTTCCTTGGCGCTTTTGATTGGATTTTTACTTCTTTCTAGGCAAATTTTTTCAGCAATAAAATGTGCATCGTGCAATTCTCCATAATCTTTAAAAATGGAAGTTAATTGCTCTTTTGTATAAGTATTAATAATCTCATAAGCCGATATTTTGGAGTTTTGATTCATTCTCATATCCAAAAAGTCAGAATTTACACTAAAACCTCTTTCGTTATTATCGAGTTGAAATGAAGAAACTCCAATGTCTGCTAAAATGCCTCTTAATTCTTCTTTATGTGAAATTTTTTCTAAAACTTCACTAAAATTACTTTGTATAAAAGTTATCCTATTGTGAAAATCTTTAAGACGTTTTTTAGAAAATTCTAAAGCTTGTTGATCTTGATCACAAGCAATGAATTTAAGATCAGGATGATTTTTAAGCAAAGCTTCACTATGTCCGCCAAATCCTAAAGTGCAGTCTAAAAAATAACCTGTTTTAAGATTTTTAAAAATCTCTTGAACTTCATTAAGCAAAACTGGGATATGAGGAATTTCCAAAATTAATCCTAATAAATTTTTATAAACTATAATTATAACTAAATTTCATTGTAAAAATCATAAAATTTAAAGAACAAATATTTTTTGGTAAAAATTTTATAATTAAACTCCACTTAAACACTTCTACGATACAATATCTAGTTTAAATTTAATCAAGGAATGATATGCTTACTTGGATGCAACATCACAAAAAATATCTTGTTGTTACTATATGGGTTAGTACTATAGCTTTTGTTGGCGCTGGCTTTTTAGGTTGGGGTGCTTATGATTTTAATCTCAATAGAAGTTCGAGTGTTGCAACCGTAGGAAATGAAAAGATAGGTTTTAGCGAATTTGATACTAGATATAGACAAATTTTAAGTTATTATAATCAAATTAGCAATGGTGCTTTAACTCCAGAAAATGCTGAGCAACTAGGCATTAAAAATATAGCTTTAAGCTCTCTTGTTGAAGATAAGCTTTTGTTAAATTTTGCCAAAGATTTGGGTATTGGCGTAAACGAGAATGAAATTTTACAAAAACTTGCAAATACTAGAGAATTTCAAGATCCTACAGGGGATTTTAACAAAACGATTTATTATGAACTTTTAAATGCCAATAATTTAACTCCAAAAGATTATGAAACACAACTTGCAAATGAAGTAATTACCGATAAACTTAATCAAATTTTTAATATTCCTAGCAAAGATGAAGAATTAAAAATGTTAGCTTCTAGTTATTTCATGCAAGATGCTTTAAGTATTGCAAAAATTGATTATGACAAAAAAAATATTGAGATTAACGAAGAGGATTTAAAAAAGCTTTGGAATAAACATAAAGAAGATTATAAAACTAAAAAAATATATGAAATTTCAACTTATTTTTTGCCAGTTAACAATGAGAAAATTGACGACAAAGAATTAGAAAAATTTTATAATCAAGATGAAAATAAACTAAAATATAAAGATTTTGCAGGTAAAGTAATGGATTTTCAGTCTGCTAAAAATGAAGTTGCTAAAGATTATGCTTTAACACAACTAAAGAATGTGGCTAATGCTAAATTTTTAGATTTAAAAAATGGGAAAGATAATTTTCAAAAAGATCAAAATATTAGTGAATCTGATGTTTATTATCCAATTGATCTTTTGAATAAAGCTAAAAATGGAGATGTTTTACGACCAGCGCCTTATAATAACGGATATATCATAGTTAAACTAAATAAAGTAGATCCTATAAGAAATAAAACTTTTGAAGAAGCTAGAGAAGAAGTTTTACCTATATATTTAAGCGAACAAGCTAGAAAAAATTTAGAAGAAAAAGCTAAAAATAGTTTAGTAAATTTTAAAGGCGATGATATAGGCTTTGTAAGTCGAGATAGTTCTCGCGTGAGTGTAAAGCTTAGTGATAAGATATTAAATGATTCTGAATTTGCTTATTTTTTAATGAATGTATTTAATGCTGATCAAAATACTTCTTATGTGGTCATTAACGAAAATAAAGCAATATTATATAAAATAAATAAACAAAAATTAGATATGAACTCCGATAAATTTAAACAATACAAAACTATGCTTGAGCAAAATTTGCAAAATTTAAAAGCAAATGAGCTTAAGCAAGAACTTGTTGATGAACTTAAAAAGATATATCCAATAAAAATTTATTATAAAGGGAATTGATTTTGAATATATTAGGAATTGACTTAGGCTCAACCCAGACTTGTGCCATTATTGCTCAAAAAGATGAAGATGGATTAAAAATTATTGGTTTTTCCAAGTCGAAAACCAATGGGGTTAAAAAAGGTGCCATTACCAATATAGAGCTTGCTTCTAAATCTATTGAAGAGGCTGTTAGAAGTGCTGAGATGATGAGTGGAGTTCATTATGATAAGGTTGTGGTGTCTATATCAGGTGCTTATACTAAAAGCGTTGATAGCATAGGTGTTGTTAATATTCCAAATCATGAAATAGGCATTAAAGAAATTCATCGTGCTGTAAGTACAGCTAAGCATACTGCCAATCTACCAAGTGGTTATGAAATTATCCATGTTTTGCCTTATAATTTTAAGGTTAATGATCTTGAACATGTTGATGATCCTTTGGGAATGAGTGGCAATCGTTTGGAAGTTTCAACCCATATAGTGATTTCACAAGAATCTCATATTAAAAATCTTAAGAAAGCAGTTGAATTAGCTGATTTAAGAGTGGATAATATAGTTCTTTCAGGATATGCTTCAGCTATAGCTTGTTTAGATGATAGCGAAAAGGAATTAGGTGCTGTTTTGATTGATATGGGTGGAGCGATTTGTGATATGGTTGTTCATACTGGAAATTCAATTAGATGCAATGATTGTTTGCAAATTGGCTCGATTAATATCACCCAAGATTTATCAATGGCATTGCATACACCTTTAAAAGAAGCAGAAAAAATCAAGCTTAATTATGCAGCTCTTTCACAACAGCCTAATACCCTTATACAAATTCCTTCAATGGGTGATGAAAGAAAGGTTAATGAAGTTTCTTTGGATATTATTTCAAACGTAATTTATGCAAGAGCGGAAGAAACTTTGATGATTTTGGCAAAAATCTTAAGTGATAATCGTCATGCCAATACTATAGGCGGTGGAGTTGTTTTAACAGGCGGAATGACTAAATTAGCAGGTATTGATGAGCTAGCTCCTGCAACATTTGATAATCGCTCAGTTAGACTGGCTACTGCAAGAAAAGATTTGATTACTGGTTTTAGTGAAATTTTTAATGATCCTGAAAATACTTGTGCTATAGGACTTTGTTTATACGGAGCGGGGTATTTTACGCCTTATGAACTTGATTCTAATGAGAAATTAAGATATAAAGGGGAAATTGAAAATTTTAATCGTCAAATTAAACAAGATATTGTTTTGCAAAAAGATACAGAAAGTGAAATAAAATCTGATTTTTTTGATGAAAATTTGCAAGAAAATGATACAATTGCAATACAAGAACAATTAGATTTTAAAGAGCCAAAAGAAAAAAAACCTAGCGTTTTTTCAAATATCTGGCATAAAATTATGAATCAATTTTAACAAGGAGAAATTTTTATGAGCGAATTTTTAGTAGAAGAAATGCAACATAATAAAGGTGCAAAAATTAAGGTTATAGGCTGCGGTGGCGGTGGCGGTAATATGATTAACCATATGGTTAAAATGGGATTAAACGATCTTGATTTAATTGCAGCGAATACTGATGCACAAGCTATTTCAATTTCATTAGCAAAAACTAAAATTCAACTTGGCGAGAAAAAAACTAAAGGTTTAGGCGCTGGTATGCTTCCTGAAGTAGGTGCAGAAAGCGCTAGAGAAAGTTTTGAGGAAATAAAAGCAAGTCTTAGTCAAAGTGATATTGTATTTATTGCTTCAGGTTTTGGTGGAGGTACTGGAACGGGTGCCACTCCAGTTATTGCACAAGCAGCTAAAGAGATTGGAGCTTTAACTGTTTCTGTTGTAACTATGCCTTTTGCATTCGAAGGAAAACAAAGAAAAAAACTTGCTGAAAGCGGTCTCCTTGAGCTTAAAAAAGAAAGTGATTCTATTCTTGTAATTCAAAATGAAAAATTATTGAGCATTATTGATAAAAAAGCAGGCATTAAAGATGCTTTTAGATTGGTTGATGATATTTTAGCTCGTGCTGTAAAAGGTATGGTGTCTATCTTGCTTGATAATGGAGATATTAATGTTGACTTTGCGGATGTAAGAACCATCATGAGTCATCGCGGACTCGCGCTTATGGGTGTTGGTAGTGCTAGTGGTGAAAATGCTATAGAAGAGGCCCTTTCAAACGCTATAGAATCTCCTTTGCTTGATGGAATGGATATTAAGGGTGCCAAGGGAGTTATTTTACATTTTAAAACAAGTTCTAATTGCTCTTTGTTTGAAATTTCAGCAGCAGCAAATAGTATACAAGAAATTGTTGATGAAAATGCTAAGATTATTTTTGGTTCTACCACAGATGATAGCATGGAAGATAGAGTTGAAGTTACTATTATTGCAACAGGGTTTGAAGACAAAGATACAGTAGCTAAAAAATCTACCGAAGAAGCTCAAGCTTCTAGGAAAAATCCTTATTTAAGTCTTAAAAAGGTAAGCGGTGGTTACGATGAAGAGATAATGGCGCAAATTGAAACACCAACTTTCTTGCGTCGTCAAATGGATTAAAATTGATTTTTAAAGCAAGATTGAGTCAAATCTTGCTTTTTATAGTTTAAAATTCTCTCCTAATAATCTTTCAAATATTTATTTTTCTTTGTTTTTAAAAGTTGGAACACTCTTTGCTTTTATAGCTATAAAATCTTAATTTTATAGGTGAAAATATGCAAAATGGATATTATCAAGCAACTGGCGGAATGGTAACTCAGTTTAATAAACTTGATGTGATTACTAATAATCTTGCCAATATTAATACAAGCGGATATAAAAGAGATGATGTGGTTATTGCAGATTTTAAAAGGATTTTTAAAGAAACTCAGGATGAGTTGCCTATAGAAAATCACACAAGAGATGCATCTCGTTTTGTAAATACTACAATAGATGGAATCCCACAAGTTTCTCAAGAATATACGGATTTTAGCCTAGGTTCTTTAAAGGCCACAAACAATCCTTTGGATTTGGCAATGACTAGAGAAGATGCTTTTTATTTGGTTCAAACCAAAGATGGAGAAGTAAGATTAACTAAAGATGGAAATTTTCAACTTGATGATGAGGGTTATTTGGTAAATAAGCAAGGATACAAGGTATTAAGTAGTGATTATTTTAATAATCCTCAGAATGCTGGCATACGCATTCCTAATGGTACTGTTCAAATTAGCGTTGATAAAAACGGAAGCATTGAGGTTGATGGAGCTCAAAATGCAAGATTATTTGTAGCACAAGTAGATGATATAAGAGCTTTGCAAAAAGATGGGGATAATGTCTATAAAATAGATGATCTAACCCGCATTAGAGATTTGGAAAACTCCAATGCTATTCGCCAAGGTTTTTCTCAGGGATCAAATGTTAATCCAGTTACTGAAATGGTAGGACTGATTGAAGCAAACAGAATGGTAGAAATGTATCAAAAAGTTATGACAGCTCATATGGATGACTTAAATCAAGAAGCTATCAATAAGCTTGCAGCTGTTAAATAATTTAAAATAAAATAAAAAAAGGATTAAAAATGATGAGATCACTTCATACTGCTGCTACGGGAATGGTAGCGCAGCAAACACAAATTGATGTTACTTCAAATAACATCGCCAATGTTAATACAGCAGGTTTTAAGAAAAGTCGCGCAGAATTTGCTGATCTTATGTATCAAGTTATGAAGTATGCAGGAACTTCAACTTCAGCTACTACTCTTTCTCCTTCGGGTATAGAAGTGGGTGTGGGTGTGCGTCCAACAGCGGTAACTAAAGTTTTTACTGAAGGAAATTTAAAATCAACAAGTACCGATGGTCTTGATATGGCTATTGCAGGTAATGGTTTTTTTCAAATACAACTTCCTGATGGCACTATAGGATATACTAGAAATGGGCAATTTACAAAAGATAATGAAGGCAATATTGTAAATTCAGATGGTTATAGACTTTTACCTGAAATGACAATACCTGAAGGCGCAACAGCAATTAATGTTGCTACAGATGGAACCGTTTCTGTAATGCTACCAGGGGAGCAACAAGAAACTCAAATTGGCCAAGTGGAGCTAGTTCAGTTTATAAATCCAGCGGGTCTTCATTCTATGGGTGATAATCTTTATCTTGAAACAGGAGCAAGTGGTGCACCTGTTGCGGGTATAGCAGGACAAGATGGGCTTGGAACAATAAGACATGGATTTATAGAACTTAGTAATGTTCAGCTTGTTGAAGAAATGACAGATCTTATCACAGGACAAAGAGCTTATGAAGCGGGTTCTAAGGCAATTACAACAAGTGATGATATGCTAGGAATTGTAAATCAGCTTAAGCGATAGTTGATATAAAATAAATAATTTTTAATTCTTTTTTGTTTAATGGCGTGTTAAACGCCATTAAATTTTTAGCAAGAGTAGCAAGTTTTAAATTCATAAGCAGTTGGACGAGCTTCTACTGGCCAAACTTGTGTTTCAAATTTTAAATGCTGATAGTCATCGATAAAAATATCGCTCATTACAGGTTTTAAATAAGAATTATGTCGGATTAAAGCTTCTAAACTTCCTCTTAGAGTATGTGGTAATTGCTCTATCCCTTTTTCACGTATTTCATCCAAAGTAAGATCAAATAAATTTTCATCCATAGGACCCACAGGAATGGTTTTATTTTTGATTCCATCAAGACCTGCCATTAAAAGACTAACAAAAGCTAAATAAGGATTAGCAGTGCTATCAGGGAAGCGAATTTCTATACGAGCTGAATTTTTACCTATGCCATAAGGAACGCGACAACTTGCTGATCTGTTTTGACAAGAATAAGTTAAAATACAAGGAGCTTCAAAGCCAGGAACTATTCTTTTGTAAGAGTTGGAACTTGGATTTGTAAAAGCTGCAACACTTCTAGCATTTTTTAAAATTCCACCTATATAATTTATAGCAGTTTGACTAAGTCCACTGTATCCATCTTTATCGTAAAATAAATTTACTCCATCTTTCCATAAGCTCATATGAACATGCATACCATTGCCATTATCTCCGTATAAAGGTTTTGGCATAAAAGTGGCAGTTTTGCCATTTAAATGAGCTACCATTTTTACAACATATTTATAAATTTGAACATTGTCAGCTGCTTCTACAAGCGTGCCAAAATTTACTCCTATTTCAGCTTGTCCTTGTGCAACTTCATGATGATGAACAAAAGTTTTAAGACCTACTTTTTCAAGGGTTTGAACCATTTCAGAACGAATATCTACTAAAGAATCAATTGGCTGAACTGGAAAATATCCACCTTTGTTTCTTGGCCTGTGTCCAGTATTGTAGCTATCGGTAAATTCTCTATCATCATTCCACTCTCCTTCTTCGGTATCAACTTCATACTTAGAACAATGAGTAGTATCAACTATTTTTACACTATCAAAAACAAAGAATTCATTTTCTGGTCCAAAGTAAGCAGTATCAGCTATGCCACTATTTTTAAGGTGTTCCATTGCTTTTTTTGCTATGCTTCTTGGACATTTTTCATACATTTGTCCTTTGTAAATATCATACACATCACAAAATACTATGATAGTAGGATCAGCTGTAAAAGGATCTAAAAAAGCACTTTGAGCATCAGGTTTTAAAATCATATCTGATTTTTCTATAGGTTGCCATCCATGGATTGAGCTTCCATCAAATGGAATGCCAGTTTGAAATGTTTCTTCATTGATTGCATGAAGATTATAGGTAATATGATGCCAAGTTCCTATCATATCTGTAAAACGAAAATCAACAAAAAGCACTTCATTTTGTTTGCAAAATTTGAAAAAATCATCTATATTATTAACAAATTTTCCCATATTTTTACTCCTTTATGTAATTAAATTCATAAAATTATATCATAAAATTTTTAATTAAGATTTAATTAATATATTTTTTTTAATAAATTTAAAAATTTAATTTAAAAAGATTAAAAAATAAAAATTTATATTTTTGTTTTAGATAAAATTGATTATAATTTTGAGAAATTATTGAAAATCTAGATTTAAAAAAAGGAAAAAAATGACTCAAGAAGAGCTTGATGCTTTGATGAACGGTGATGTTGATCTTGATTCAGAGACAGAAGCAGAGGTAAAAACCGAAGAATCGAATACCGAAGAAGATGCTTTGATGTTAGAAGATGTCAAAATAGCTGATTACAAACCTAATCCTAGTGTAGTATGGCCACCACCCCCACCAAATCAGGAGCATAAAGTTGTGCATCAGTTAGATGATGTTACAAAAGATAGCGAGCTTAAAGCAACGGAAATGATGGATAAGCTTGAAAGTATTAATAATTTTTTTGCGGATTCTGAAAGTTTACTCAAAGAAATAAATAAAGCAATAGAAAAAAATATTGATATTTTTTCCAAACTTAATGAAAAATTTCCTAATGTAGAAAGTTTCAGTGAAGCTTTAGAATTAAACAATCAAGCTAAAAAAAGTTCTAGGGAGATTGTCGGAAATCTTCAAAGCGGACAAGATGAAGTGATGATGGCAATGGATGCAATGCAATATCAAGATATACATCGTCAAAAAATCGAACGTGTTATTAATGTAATGCGTGCTTTAAGTCGTTATATGAGTTCTTTATTTGAAGGTAAAATTGATGATAAAAAACGTGTAAGTTCTGCAGTGCATATTGAAGGTGATAGCACTACTGATGTTGTAAGTAATGATGATATAGAAGCTTTAATTGCAAGTTTAGGGCAAAAATGATCATTCCTGAAATAGTAGCTCCTGCAGGAAATTTCACAAAATTAAAAATTGCTTTAGCTTATGGCGCAGATGCGGTTTATGCGGGTGTGAATAATTTTTCTTTAAGATCACGCACTGCAAGAGAATTTAATTATGAAAGTTTTGAAGAAGCTATCAAATATACCCATGAGCGTGGTAAAAAAATTTATGTTACTTTAAATGGTTTTCATTTAAGCTCTCAAATTGAAGGCTTAAAAAGACATATATTAAAATTACGTGAGATGAAACCCGATGCATTTATTGTAGCTTCTGTTGGAGCTATGCGTCTTGTTAAAGAACTTGCACCTGAAATTTCTTTACATGTTTCTACTCAGGCAAATATTTTAAATTATTTAGATGCTCAAGTTTATAAGGATATGGGTGCTAAAAGGGTTGTAATTGCCAGAGAATTAGGGCTTAAAGACGCTAAAGCTTTAAAGGAAAATTGTGATATTGAACTCGAAGCCTTTGTGCATGGTTCTATGTGTTTTGCTTATTCAGGGCGTTGTTTAATAAGCTCTGTGCAAAGTGGAAGAATGAGCAATCGTGGATCTTGTGCAAATGATTGCAGATTTAATTATGAGCTTTATGCTAAAAATCCAGAAAATGGTACTTTATTTCGTTTAGAAGAAGATGAAAATGGTACTCATGTGTTTAATTCTAAGGATTTAAATCTTTGTTCTTATATAGAAAAAATCATGCAAGAAAATTGTATCAGTGCTTTTAAAATAGAAGGGCGTACTAAAAGTGAATATTATGTTGCACTTACAACAAGGACTTATAAAATGGCCATACAAGATGCTTTAGAGGGTAAATTTGAGTCAAGTAAGTATGAAAAAGAGATTGCTACACTTAAAAATCGTGGTTTTACAGATGGCTATCTTGTTTCGCGTCCTTTGGAAAAAACCGACACGCAAAATCATAATACAAGCATAGAAGAAGGTTCTCATCAAGTGCATGCTATAAGCGAAGATGGAAGCTTTTTTAAATGTAAAGGGAAAATCGTTTTAAACACGCCTTATGAAATTTTAGCTCCTTTAGGCGATGTGATTCAAACTTGCGATAATGAACTAGGTAAAATTTATCAAAAAGAGGATAAATATTTTATAGAGTTTAAAAAACTCATTGCTAAAAACAATAAAGAATTTAGCGAAATTCATAGTGGCAATGAACATGAAATCCAATTACCAAATAAAATCAGTGCATTAAGTTTTTTAAGAAAGGAAATATAGATGAATTTTGTTTCTATTTTAATGGGAAGCAAGAGTGATTATGAGACTATGAAAGAGGCTGCTAAAACTTTAGAAAGTTTTGGGATAAAGTATGAACTTATTATCTCATCAGCTCATCGTAGTCCAAAAAGAACAAAAGAGTATATTGCAAATGCTGAAGAAAAGGGTGCGAAGGTTTTTATAGCAGCAGCTGGAATGGCGGCGCATTTGGCTGGAGCTGTTGCAGCTTATACCACAAAACCTGTTTTGGGGGTGCCTATGCCAGGAAGCAATCTTGCAAGTATGGATTCTTTGTTTTCTACGGTGCAAATGCCTAGTGGAATTCCTGTAGGAACTTTAGCTATTGGCAAGGCTGGAGCAATCAATGCTGCTTATTTGGCTATGCAAATTTTAGCTATTTATGATGTTGATTTAGCACAAAAGCTTAAAGAAGATCGTCTTGAAAAAGAAAAAAAACTTGTATCTGATTCAAAAGAAGTAGAAGTTTTATTATAAGGGATAAAAATGCAAACCTATCTTGAACTTGAAGAATTTTGTAAACTTGTGCATTTAAATGAAGATGTGGTTAAGGGTATGATGGCCAATGGGGCTTTAAATTTTAAAGAAGAAGAGGGTAAAATTTACATCGAAGCTCATCAAGGTACTTTTAGTGTAGTACCTAGTTCTGCAAAATCTCAAACTGCAATGGTAAATTCAATGACTTTAGCAGGAGAAAGTTTTGTTGAAAAAACAATAGGAACTATTTTAAATTTACATGAAAAAGTTTTAGATGCTAAAGATGAAACACTTGAAGCATTAAAAAATGAAAATAAATTTTTAAAAGATGCCCTTTATTCTATGCAAGAGCTTTATGATGAAGATAGAAAAACTATAGAAACCTTAAACAATGAGTTAAAACATGCGCGTGAAGAGATAGAATTTCTCAAGCGTAAATATAAATTAATGTGGAGTAAAACTGCAGAAATTTTTGGAGCTAAGACAGAGCCTGATTTGGAAATGAATAAAAATTTAGAAAAACCTATTGAAAATATGGAACAATAAAGAGAGATACAATGACTTTTTCACAAATGATACTTAATTTACAAAATTATTGGCAAGAGCAAGGTTGTGCGGTTATGCAACCTTATGATATGCCAGCAGGTGCAGGAACCTTTCATCCAGCAACTTTTTTAAGAAGTTTAGGAAAAAAACCTTGGGCAGCTGCTTATGTGGCTCCAAGTAGAAGGCCTACTGATGGACGTTATGGTGAAAATCCTAATCGCTTAGGTGCTTATTATCAATTTCAAGTTTTGATTAAACCTAGTCCTGATAATATCCAAGAATTATATCTTAAAAGTCTTGAAAATTTGGGTTTTGATTTAAAAAGTCATGATATTCGTTTTGTTGAAGATAATTGGGAGAGTCCAAGTTTAGGTGCTTGGGGTTTAGGCTGGGAAGTATGGCTTGATGGTATGGAAGTTACTCAATTTACTTATTTTCAGCAAGTTGGAGGTATAGCAGTAGATTTAGTAAGTGCTGAAATTACCTATGGTCTTGAAAGAATAGCCATGTATCTTCAAAATGTTGATAATGTTTATGATATAGTTTGGAGTGAATTTAATGGAGAAAAAATTAAATACGCAGATGTGCATAAGCAAAGTGAATATGAATTTAGTAAATACAATTTTGAAGTAAGTGATGTTAAAATCTTGAATGAGCAGTTTGAAAATTCTTATAAGGAATGTAAAAATATTTTAGAACAAGGACTAGCTTTACCTGCTTATGATTATTGTATGCTTGCTGCACATACTTTTAATCTTTTAGATGCAAGAGGAGCAATTTCTGTAGCACAAAGACAAGATTATATGTTAAAAATTCGTGAGCTTTCAAAAAATTGTGCTGAAATTTATAAGAAAAATTTAAATGAAGCTGAGTGAAATTTATAATTTTTTAGATCAATTAAGTCCCTTTAATATCCAAGAGTCATGGGATAATAGTGGAATTTTGCTTGGAGATAAGGATAGTGAAATTTCAACTGTTTATTTAAGCTTAGATATTGATGAAAATATCATTAAAGAAGCGAGTGAAAATTCTTTAATTATCACACACCATCCTTTGATATTTAAAGGTCTAAAAGATTTATATGACAAGACTTATCCTAGGGCTTTTATCAAAGAAATGATTTGTAAAAATATTTCTTTGATCAGTATGCATACAAATTACGATTTGAGTCATTTAAATACTTATTTTACGGAAGAAATTTTAGGTTTTAAAATTTCTTTTAAAGATGAATTTTTAATTTATGTGGAAAATTCTATGTCTTTTGAAGCTTTGTGTGACTGGGTGAAAAAAAAGTTAAATTTGCAAATTTTACGTGCAAGTGATTGTGGCAAAAAAGATATTAAGCGCATTGCTATATGTACTGGAAGTGGCGGGGATTTAATTTCTAAAGTAGATGCGGATTGTTTTTTAAGTGGAGATTTTAAATATCATCAAGCTTTAGAGGCGCTTAGTAATCAAATCAGTCTTATTGATTTGGGTCATTTTGAAAGTGAGAGATATTTTTCTCAATGTTTAGCAAAAGACTTGAAAAATTTGCCGCTACAAGTTATAATAACAGTTTCAAAAAATCCATTTCAATATTTTTAAGGAAAATAAATGAATAAATATCTCGAACAATTAGTGCTTTTATCAAAAATAGATCAAGAAATTGATAGTTATGAACCAAAAATAGACAGTATTAATAAGACTTTAAAAGATGCTGAGTTAAAAATAGGAAAAATCAACGCAGATTTAGAAAAAATCGATGAAGAAATCAAAGATATAGAAAATCAAAAAATACAAAATAATGCTCATATTTCCGAGTTTTCAGCAAAAATTAAAGAGCTTTCCAAAAAAAGCGGTGCGGTAAAAACAGAAAAAGAAGCTAATGCTTTAAAAATTGAAGAAGATATTGCAAAAGAACAATTAGACGCTGCAAATGATGAGATTGTAAGACTAGATAAAATTTTAGAGAATAAAGAAACTTATAAAAAAGAACTTGAAGAAGAAAAAATCAAACAAGAGCAAAATATTAACGAGATTAGAGTAAGCATTAAATCTGAAATGGAAGTTCTTGAAAAAGATAGAATGAGTGTTTATGATAAAAAAACTAAACTTGTGAGTGAGATGAATCAAAAAGTTTTAAGTTTTTATGAGAAAATTCGCAAATGGGCGAAGAATACTGCTGTAGTTCCTGTTAAAAAACAAGCATGCTATGGATGTTTTATGAAAATTTACGATAAGACTTATCTGTCCGTTGTAAAAGGTGAAGAGATTGTAACTTGTCCTCATTGCGGAAGAATTCTTTATAAAGAGCAAGAAGAACAAAATTGATCTTTTTTTATTATTTTTTAACTTGGACGGCATTTTTATTTTGTGCCGTCTTTATTCTTTTGCTTTCTTTTTTAAAATCCAAATACAAAATTAGTTTAAAATCTCGATTTTTTCTTTATAAAAATTTACATCAAGAAAAAGCTGATGTACATTTTCATGCTTGTTCTTACGGGGAGGTAAGAAGTATTAAAGCTTTGGTTTTGAAATTTGATTCAAGAATAACTACTATTACTCAAACAGGTTTTGAGTGTGCAAAAGAATTTTGTAAAAAGGTAAATTATCTTGCTTTTGAAAATTTTTTGCCTTTTTGGTTTAATCCTTGTAAGGTTTTGGTAATTTTTGAAGCAGAATATTGGCTTATGCTTGTTTTTATGGCACGTATTTATAAGGCTAAGATTATTTTGCTTAATGCGAGAATATCTGATAAATCTCATCATTCTTATCAAAAATTTTCTTTTTTTTATAAAAAAATTTTTTCTTATATTGATGAAGTTTTTGCTCAAAGTGAATTAGATAAAGTAAGACTTGAAAGTTTGGGAGCTAAAAATGTTAAAATTTTTAAAAATATTAAGGCAAATTTAGAGATTAAAAATAATAAATTTTATATCAAACCTAAGGAAAAACTTATCATTTTTGCCAGTACGCATAAGGACGAAGAAGAGCTTTTGCTTGATCATTTTAAACTAGAAGAAAATGAAAAACTCATTATCGCCCCACGACACCCTGAGCGTTTTAAAGAAGTTGAAAATTTGCTTTTAAACAAAGGTTTAGAATTTGAAAAATTTAGCTCTTTAAAAGATGAAAATAAGAAATTTTCTAAAAAAATTTTACTTTTAGATACTTTAGGGGAGCTTGTAAATTTTTATGCAATTTCTGATGTTGTTGTACTTGGAGGTTCTTTCATAGAAGGCATAGGAGGACACAATCCTATAGAAGTGGCATATTTTGACAATGTATTAATCAGCGGGAAATTTATTCACAATCAAAAGGCTTTGTTTGAAGAAGTGGAAAATGTATATTTTTGTGAAAATTTAAAAGATTTAAATGATAAAATCCATTATTTAAATTTAAAAGCTAAAATTTCCAAAAAAGAAAATTTAGATCTTATCATACAAGCTATACAAAAGGGAATTGATGCAAGAAAAAGCTTATAAACTCTTAGCTTTGCAAGAAAAAATTTCAAATCGTGAAGCTAAAGATTTGATTGATAAGGGTTGTGTTTTTTCACATGGAAAAAAAGTTGTGGTTGCTAGAGCTTTGATGAGCGATAAGGCAAGATTTAATGTGATAAAAGCTAAAAATCCTCAAATTATTTTTGAAGATGATAAGATTATTGCTATTAATAAACCTTATGCTTATGTGAGTGAAGACTTGGAGAAAAAATTTAATGCCAAGCTTTTAAATCGTTTAGACAAAGAAACAAGCGGTGTGATTTTGCTTTGCAAAGATGAAGATTTTAGAAAGCTTTGTATAGAAGAATTTAAAAAACACAGAGTTTATAAAAGTTATATTGCGGTTTTAGATGGGGTTTTGGCTGAAGAGGTTGAAGTGAATGAGCCTATTTTTACCATAAAAGCAAAATATGGAGCATTAAGTAAAGTTTCAAAAGATGGTTTAAGTGCTTTAAGTATCATTACTCCTATTATGTTGCAGTCAAAAAAAACCTTAGCAAAAATAGTCATTCAAACAGGTAGAACTCATCAAATCAGAGTACATGCTAAATTTATAAAACATGGTGTTATAGGCGATGAAAAATATGCTAAAATTTCAAGCGATAGAATGTATTTACACAGCTATGAAATTAAAATTTTTAATTATCATTTTAAGGCTAATTTAGATAGTGGTTTTACAAAATTTGGCTTTGAGATAAAAAATTTAGATTTTTAAAGCCATTTAAGAAAAAATTTTGTATAATGCAAGATTTAATTTAAAAATTTTATAGAAAGGTGATAAAGTGTTTGAGTTAGTTAGCGAATCTTTTAAATCGGCGATCAATAAATTACGTTTTGTTGATGATGAAAAAGCACTTAAGAACGCTTTAGAAACCTTAAAAAAAGCTCTTTTAAAAGCGGATGTTCACCATAAGGTAACTAAAGAGCTTTTGACTTTAATAGAAGAAGATGTAAAGCAAAACGGAATAGGTCAAAAACAATTTTTAAATGCCATTAAAGTAAATTTAGAAAATATTTTAAGTGTCAATGGCAAAAATCAAGGTTTTGTTTTTGCTTCTAAACCCCCAACAGTAGTTCTAATGGCAGGTTTGCAAGGGGGCGGTAAGACTACAAGCACTATCAAACTTGCAAATTATTTAAAATTACGCAATAAAAAAGTTTTAGTTGCAGCTTGTGATTTACAGCGTTTAGCGGCAGTGGAGCAGCTAAGACAACTTTGTGAAGCTAATGAAATTGAACTTTTCTTCATAGAAAATGAAAAAGATCCTATTAGGGTTGCTAAAGAGGCTTTAAAAAAGGCTGAAAGTTCTATGGTGGATGTTTTGCTTGTGGATACTGCTGGGCGTTTGGCTATAGATGAGACTTTGATGAATGAATTAAAAGCAGTTAAGGATGTTTTAAATCCTGATGAGATTTTCTATGTTGCTGATGCAATGAGTGGTCAAGATGGGGTTAAGACTGCGGCTAGTTTTAATGAAGTTTTAGGTATCAGCGGGGTAATTTTATCAAAATTTGATGCAGATACTAAAGGTGGAGTAGCCTTAGGTATAGCAAAACAAATCGGTATTCCTTTAAGATTTATTGGTGTAGGTGAAAAAGTAGCAGATTTAGAAGTTTTTATACCAGATCGCATAGTAAGTCGTATCATGGGCGAGGGTGATTTGGCTACTTTAGCTGAAAAAACTGCTGCAGTGATTGATGAAAAAGAAGCTAAAAAACTCAATCAAAAAATCAAAAAAGGTGAATTTAATTTTAATGATTTTCTTAACCAAATGGAAAGTATTAAAAAATTAGGAAGTATGAAGTCTTTAATCGGTATGATACCAGGGCTTGGCGGAATGGCAAATGCGGTAAAAGATATAGATTTGGATAATTCTAAAGAGATTATACATATTAAGGCAATGATTTCTTCAATGACTCCAAAAGAAAGAGAAAATCCTGATTTGTTAAATAATGCTAGAAAACGTCGTATAGCAGAGGGAGCAGGTCTTTCTCAGGTAGAAGTCAATCGTTTTTTAAAACAATTTAGTAATGCAGCAAAACTTGCAAAAAGATTTTCAGGCAAAAAAGGAATGGAGAATTTGACACAAATGATGAGCCAAGCTAGAAGACAATTTTAAATTTTATTTATAAATACTTTTTATAGTATCTATAAATAAAATTTTTAATTTTTAAGGAGTATAAATGACAGTTATTAGACTTACAAGAATGGGTAGAACTAAAAGACCATTTTATCGTATTGTGGTTACAGACAGTAGAAAACGTCGCGATGGTGGTTGGATAGAATGTATTGGATATTATAATCCTATGGTAGAACCTGAGGTAATTAAAGTTGATGCAGAGCGTTTAGCTTATTGGAAAAGTGTTGGTGCAAAACTTAGCGATAAAGTTGCTTCTATCACTAGCAAATAATCATGGTAGAGAATTTTCTTAGAGAATACGCAAAATTAATTGCAGATTATCCTGAACAGATTGACACTCAAAAAATTGAATTAAGTGAAAATTTTTTTGAGATTGTTCTTTTTGCACATAAGGTTGATACAGGTAAGCTTATAGGTAAAAATGGAAAAATGATCAATGCTATAAAAACCGTAATCTCTGCTTATAAGAGTAAGGATGCAAGTTCTTATAGAGTAACGGTAAAAGCACTTGAGTGAAAAAGATTTTGTTCAAGTTGCAAAACTTGGTAAAACTGTGGGTCTTAAGGGTTATGTAAAATTGCATAACCTGAGCGACTTTTCTTCTCAATTTAAAAAAGATGCTACTTTTTTTATAAAAAACACCAAAGAAATGTTAAAGATTAAGCATTATAATGCAAGCAATTCTACTGTTTTATTTGAAAATTATGAAGATATAGAAAAGGCCAAAGAATTAACTAATCTTATTCTTTTTCAGAGTATCGAGAAAAGCAGACAAACTTGTAAATTAAAAAAAGATGAGTTTTTTTATTTTGATATTTTAGAGTGTGAAGTTTTTGAAGAAGATAAAAGATTAGGTAAAGTTGTTGATATCTTGGAAACTGGAGCTTCTTATTTATTTGAAATTCAAAGTGATGAAAAATGGGTGAATAAAAAATATTCTAAAATATTTTTTATTCCATATCTAGATAAATTTGTTAAAAATATAGATATAGAAAAACGACAGATTTTTTGCACGCAAGATGCTTTTTTAATTTTAGAAAATTCATGAAATTTAGTTTCGTTTCTTTATTCCCTAATCTTATGGAATTTTACTTTCAGGATTCTATACTTGCAAGAGCAAAAGAAAAAAAACTTTTCAAACTTAATTTTTATAACCCAAGAGATTTTTCTAAAAATCCTTATCATAAAGTCGATGATTATAAAATAGGTGGTGGAGCTGGACTTTTGATGCAAGCTGAACCTATGTATGAGGTGTTAAAAAGTATTCAAGAAAAAAAAGAAAATCCCTATTTTATTTTTTTAAATCCAAGTGGTAAAACCTTTAATCAAAAAGATGCCAAACGCTTAAGTAAAAAAGAACACATAGTTTTTGTATGTGGGCGCTATGAAGGCGTAGATGAAAGAGTGCTTGAAATTTTTGCGAATGAAGTTTTTAGCATAGGGGATTTTATTTTAACAGGAGGAGAATTACCTGCGCTTGTAATGTGTGATGCGATTTTAAGAAATGTTAACGGGGTTTTAGGGAATATGGAAAGTTTGGAAGAAGAAAGCTTTGAAAATAATTTACTCGAAGCACCTGCTTTTTCAAAACCTTTTATTTTTGAGAAAAAAAATCAAAAATTTTATACTCCTTCAGAGTTTTTAAAGGGTAATCACGCTAGAATTGCAAGTTTAAAAACTACTTTGGCGTCTTGCAAAACGAAATTTTTTCGTCCAGATTTATTTTTAGAGCATGAACGCAAAAAATAAGGGATTTTTATGAAAAATAAATATATAGAACAATTTGAAGCAAAACAAATTGAAGGTAAAAATGTTCCAGATTTTCGTGCTGGTGATACTTTAAAGCTTGCAATTCGTATCAAAGAAGGGGATAAAACAAGAATCCAAAATTTTGAGGGTATTTGTATTGCTAGAAGAGGTAATGGCGTAAGTGAAACTTTTATCGTACGTAAAATGGGTGCTAATAATGTTGGCGTTGAGAGAATTTTCCCTATTTATAGTGAAAGTTTGGAAAGTATTATTGTTTTGCGTCGTGGTCGTGTACGCCGTGCAAGATTATTCTACTTAAGAGATAGACGCGGTAAAGCAGCACGTATTAAAGAGCTTAAAAAATAATTTATAATTATTTTTTATTATAAGTCTAACAATTAAGTAATTATAATTAATTTATAATTTTTATTATTTGATTTTAATTATTAATAATGCTCTTATATAATATTCCTTGTAAATATTATATAAGGAGAGAAAATGTTTTCTATTAAAAAAACTTTATTAATATTAGCAAGCGTGCCAATGTTTTTGAGTGCTACTGAATATCAATTAAGCACTCATGTCTTGGATATTACTTCTGGACAACCTGCTCCTAAAGTAAAAGTTGAGCTTTATAAGTTGGAAGCAAATCAACAGTGGAAAAAAGTAAGTGAAGAATTTACCGAAGAAAATGGTAGAATAGGGGATTTATTACCATATGAAAAAACTGAAAATAGGGCTTTTGGAATTTATAAGCTTAAATTTTTTACAAAAGACTATTACACATCACACAAAATAAATACTTTTTATCCTTTTGTAGAGGTAAGTTTTGAGCTTTCTAAAGATCAAAAACATTATCATGTTCCAATAACCCTTTCTCCTTTTGGTTATTCAACTTATAGAGGAAGCTGATCAATAAAACGAAAGAAAAACCATGTGGACTAAGAATTCTTGGAAAAACTATCCCATAAAACAGCAACCTATCTATCCAGATCAAGAGGAAATGAATAGAGTTTTAGCAAGACTTGAGAAACTTCCTCCTTTGGTTTTTGCTGGAGAAGTGAGAAATCTTCAAAAGTCTTTAGCAAGAGTTTGTAAAAAAGAAGCTTTTTTACTTCAAGGTGGAGATTGTGCTGAAAGCTTTGAAAATTTTGGTGCTGTAAATATCCGTGATATGTTTAAAATTTTACTTCAAATGGCTATAGTGCTTACATTTGCCGGTGGATGTCCTGTTGTAAAAATTGGTCGTATTGCAGGGCAGTTTGCCAAGCCAAGAAGTAGTGATTTTGAAGAGTTAAATGGTATAAGTCTTCCTAGTTATCGTGGTGATATTATTAATGGTTTTGAATTTAGCGAACAAGCACGCATTCCTGATCCACGTAGAATGCTTGAAGCTTATTATCAAAGTGCAACAACGCTAAATTTGTTGCGCGGATTTGCTAAGGGTGGTTTAGCAGATTTGCATGAAGTACATCGTTGGAATTTGGGCTTTTTAAAAAAGAGTGAACTCCATAAGCAATATACTAATATCAGTGAAAAAATTTCACAAGCTTTAGCTTTTATGGAAGCTTGTGGGATTAATACAAGTAATACCCCAAGTCTAAGAGAAGTTAGTGTTTATACTTCACATGAAGCTTTACTTTTGCCTTATGAAGAAGCTTTAACTAGAGTGGATAGTTTAAGTGGAGAAATTTACGATTGTTCAGCTCACATGCTTTGGATAGGTGAAAGAACAAGGGCGCTTGATGAAGCTCATGTACATTTTTTAAGAGGAGTAAAAAATCCTTTAGGGGTTAAAATAGGACCTAGTGCAAGTGCTGATGATATCATAGCTTTAGCAAATGTTTTAAATCCAAATAATGAAGAAGGAAGATTAAATATTATTATCCGCATGGGTGCAGATAAAATTATCAATAATTTGCCAAAAATTTTCTCTAAACTTAAAAGCGAAGGTTTAAATTTGGTATATAGTATAGATCCTATGCATGGAAATACAGTAAAAGCAGGTAATTTTAAAACACGTGAGTTTGATAAAATCATGCAAGAAGTGAGATCTTTTTTTGAGATTGCAATAAGCGAAGGAGTTTATCCAGGTGGGGTGCATCTTGAAATGACTGGGAAAGATGTAACAGAATGTACAGGTGGTGCAAGCAATGTTACTGCTCAAAGCTTGGAAGATCGTTATGAGACTCAATGCGATCCAAGGCTTAATGCGGATCAAGCATTAGAGCTTGCTTTTTTAATTGCAGATTTAGTAAAAAAGGCTAGAAAATGAAACTTTATGGTATTAAAAATTGCAATTCTGTAAAGAAAGCTATGGATGCTTTAACACAAAAAGGTGTTGTATTTGATTTTATGGATATTAAAAAGATTAATCAAGATATTTTATACACATGGTTAAAACAAAAATCTTTTGAAGATCTTATCAATACTGCTGGATTAACTTCTAAAAAACTTGGTTTAAACAAAGAAAAAGTTAAAAGTTTAAATGAAAAAGAACTTGAGAAAATTGTATTAGAAAATCCAAGCTGTATTAAGCGTCCTATTATCGAGTATGAGCAAAACATATATATTGGCAAGGAATATGAGAAAATGTTATGATAGAGTGTTTGATTACACTCTATTTTTTATCAATTGATTAATTTCATTTTGATGTGGAAATCTTTCGCTTTCGCAATTAATAAGTTGTGTTTTAGAGAAGATAACTTTTCCGTCTACTTCAACGACAAAATCACCTCTACCGCCAATTTCAAATTCTACTTCAATATCTTTGAAATCGCTTTGTAGTTCTTCTGCAACCCTTGCAGCTTGTGGGCGATAATTTCAAAGATTACAATAAGTAATTTTTACTTTCATTATTTCATCCTTTGAAAAGTTTATTTTATTTAAGATTAAAATCTTAAATTTTTATTATAGTTTATTTTGGCTGAATTTTTGCCTTTTTGTAAAATTTAAGTTGAAATTTAGGGCCAATTTCTTTCAAATTCAGCGAGAAAAATTTATAATTTTTATCAAAATTAAAATAAGCCTTAAAAAATTAAAGGAAGAAAATGAGTCAATTTACACACTTGCATTTACATACAGAATATTCTTTGCTTGATGGAGCCAATAAGCTTAAAGAATTAGCTTTGACTTTAAAAGAGCAGGGTGCTACAAGTGTGGCTATGACAGATCATGGAAATATGTTTGGGGCAATTGATTTTTATCAAACAATGAAAGCACAAGGTTTAAAACCTATCATTGGTATGGAAGCGTATTTGCATAATCACGATGAATTAGATGATAAAAGTTCTCGTCAGCGTTTTCACCTTTGTTTGTATGCAAAAAATGAGATCGGATATCAAAATTTAATGTATTTAAGTTCTCAAAGTTATATTAAAGGTTTGTATTATTATCCGCGTATCAATAAAAAGCTTTTGGAAGATTATAGCGAAGGTCTTATTTGTTCTTCTGCTTGCTTGCAAGGTGAAGTAAATTGGCACTTAAATACTTATAGTGAAAGAAATGTGCGTTTTGGTGCAAAAGGCTATGAAGTAGCAAAAGAAGCAGCATTATGGTATAAAAAAGTTTTTAAAGATGATTTTTATTTTGAAATCATGCGTCATGGTATAAGCGATCAAAGAATGATAGATGATGATATTATCAGACTCTCTAAAGAATTAAATATAAAAATCATTGCTACAAATGATACGCATTATACTTTTAAAGAAAGAGCGGCTGCCCATGAGGTTTTTATGTGTATAGCTATGGGAAAAAAACTTAATGATCCTGATAGAATGCGTCATAGTGTGCATGAATTTTATGTTAAAAGTCCTGAGCAAATGAGTGAGCTTTTTGCAGATATTCCAGAAGCTATAGAAAATACACAAGAAATCGCACAAAAATGTAATTTAGAGCTTAATCTTGGCAATCCCACTCCACCGAATTTCAAATTTACAAGAGAATATGCTAAAGATCATAATATTACCTTACCTGAAGAAACAAAAGAATTTAGCTTTGATAATGATGACATAGTTTTTGAAGAGCTTTGTAAAAAGGGACTTGAAGAGAGATTAAAATTTATCGATGAAAGTAAGCATAAAGAATATAAACAAAGACTTGAAGTAGAAATTAATATCATTAAAAATATGAAATTTTCAGGTTATATGCTTATTGTTCATGATTTTATTAAAGTGGCTAAAGATAAAGGCATTCCAGTAGGTCCTGGAAGAGGATCAGCTGCAGGAAGTTTGGTTTCTTATTGTTTGAGGATTACGGATTTAGATCCTATTCCTTATAGTCTACTTTTTGAGCGTTTTTTAAATCCTGAGCGTGTGAGCATGCCTGATATTGATGTGGATTTTTGTCAAGACAGACGTGCTGAAGTGATTGATTATGTGATTGATAAATATGGAGCAGATAAGGTTGCACAGGTTATTACCTTTGGTAAGCTTTTAGCTAAAGGGGTGATTCGTGATGTGGCTAGAGTTTGTGATATGAGTATTCAAGATGCTGATGAGCTTGCTAAACTTGTGCCTGAAGAGCTTAAAATCACTCTTGATGCTGCTTATGAAAAAGAACCTAAAATCAAAGAATTTATTGAACGTCATCCTAAGGGTCCTGAAGTTTGGGAATATGCAAGAGCTTTAGAAGGATTAAATCGCAATGCCGGTATGCACGCAGCAGGTGTTGTAATTTCTAATGAAAGTTTATGGAAGAAAACTCCGCTTTTTAGACAAAGTAAAAATGATGAAAGACATTTAGTAACGCAGTATTCTAAAGATCATTTAGAAGATGTGGATTTGATAAAATTTGACTTTTTAGGTCTAAAAACTTTAACAGTAATCAATAATGCAATCAAGCTTATTAAAAAGCGTTATAATAAAGACATTATTTGGGAAACTATAGATGTAAATGATAGCAAAGTTTATAAAACCATACAAAGTGGAAATACTTTAGGGATTTTTCAAATTGAATCAGGCGGTATGCAAAGCTTAAATGCACGCTTAAAACCAGAGCGTTTTGAAGATATCATTGCGGTTCTTGCACTTTATCGTCCAGGCCCTATGGAATCAGGAATGCTTGATGATTTTATCGATAGAAAGCACGGTTTAAAAAGTATAGAATATCCTTTTGACAGCTTAGAAAAGGTTTTAGAACCTACTTATGGGGTTATTGTTTATCAAGAACAGGTTATGCAAATTGTTCAAATTATAGGTGGCTTTTCTTTAGGAGGTGCTGATGTAGTGCGTCGTGCTATGGGTAAAAAAGATCCTGAGAAGATGAAAAAGCTTAAAACTGATTTTGCAGATGGAGCAGAAAAGCAAGGATATGATAGAGCAAAAGCTGAGGATTTATGGGAGCTTATCGTAAAATTTGCAGGATATGGTTTTAATAAATCTCACTCTGCGGCTTATGCGTTGGTTACTTTTCAAACAGCTTATTTAAAAACTTATTATCCTAGTGAATTTATGGCAGCGCTTTTAACAAGCGAAGAAAACAATGTGGATAAAATTGCTGTTTATATTGATGAGATGAAAAAAATGAATATTAAACTTTTACCTCCATCGATTAACAAAGCGATCCGTGAATTTAGTGCTTTAGAGCAAGATGGCAAGGATGCTATTATATACGGACTTGGGGCTATAAAAAGTGTGGGTATTCCTGCAGTTGAAAATTTACTTGAAGCAAGACAAGATGGTGAATTTAAGGATATTAATGATTTCTTAGGTAAGATAGATCCTACCAAAATAAACCGTAGAACATTAGAAAGTCTTATTAAGGCAGGGGCTTTTGATGAGTTTGGTTTTACTAGAAAAGCTTTGTTTGATAATATGGAAAATCTTAGCGAAGCATCGCGTAAAATGGCTGAAGTAAGAAAAAATGCTGCAAGTTCTCTTTTTGGTGAAGAGGAATTAACTTCAGGTGTTCAAGTAAATTTTACTCCCAAAAATGAAGAATTTGAAGTGATGGAAAAATTAGGATATGAAAAAGAAATTTTAGGAATTTATGTTTCGGGCCATCCTTTAGATCGATTTTATGAGCAAATTAATGCCATAGATTATGTTAAAAGTTTAGATTTTGAAAGTTTAAAAAATAATGGAGAAATTTTAAGTATAGGTAAAATTGAAGATTTCAAATCCATGATGAGTAAAAATAATAAGCGTTATGGTAGAATTGAAATTTTGGATTATTATTCTTCGTTTGATGCTACTGTATTTGAAAGCAATGTAGAAGAAATAGAAAACATCATCAAAGATGAAAATTTAAAAAATAATGCCTATGGTTTTGTATTGGGATTTAAAGCTGAGGGAGGGGAGAAGCCTAGCTTTTTTTTAAAAGCAATTAAAGATTTACAAAGTCTTGAAGATGGCGAGATTAAAGCTATAAAAAAATTTGGAGCAAAAAAAGATTTCAAAAATAAAGAAGAAAATCATTTTACCGCAGAACCTAAGGAATTTGAAAAAAATATCATAGAGCTAGATTTGACAAGGTTAAATAGAGAATTAATCTATGAAATTCATGAAATTGCTAGAAATGCACATAATCCTAATGAAAAAAACAATAAAAAACTTGTTTTAAAAGTTATTAGCGCGGGATCTTGCTTGCTTTATCATACAGATTTTATTATCTCTGATAGTATAGTAGAGGAAATTTCTAATAAATATGCTTAAGTAAGATTGTTCTTACTTAAGATTTTTAAATAAAATGCTTCCAAGTCTTACTAAGTTGGATCCGCATTTTATAGCAATTTCAAAATCATTACTCATCCCCATAGAGCAAATTTTAGCCCCATGTTTTTGAAGAATTTCATAAATTTTAAATGTAGTTTCAAAGCTTTTGATAATACTTTCTTTATCTTGGCTGTGTGATCCTATGCTCATTACGCCACAAAGATTTAGATTAGAGCATTCTTCTTGTATTTGTAAATATTCTTCTACAGCTTGATTTGGATCTAGACCGCTTTTGCTATTTTCATTTGCACTATTGATTTCTAATAAAGTATTTAATTTATAATCAAGTCTTTTGTCCATAGCTTTAGCTATTTTAATACCATTACAAGAGTGCCATAATATAGGTTTTTGTTTGATTAAGAGATTGATTTTGTTGCTTTGTAGAGTTCCTATAAAATGCCACTTTATGTCTAATTTTTTTTCATCAAGATTTTCTTTTTTTTGTGCTAGAGCTTGGACTTGATTTTCTCCAAATTCTACTATACCTTGATCAAAAAGCTTTTCAATTATACTTGCATCGACATACTTGCTTGCGGCTACAAGACGAACGTTTTTGGTTTTTTCTAAAATTTGCTCTAAAGTCATTTTGATAAAGAAATAAGCCCTATTTAGGGCTTATATTATTGTAATAAATTAGCAATTTTGCTTTGAAGCTGCATGTTGGATTGCACAGCAATAAAAGCAGCAGCATTTTCTTTTAGATAATTGGCATTAAAATCATTAACATTTTTTGCCATGTCATTATTTAGTAAATTATTTTCAGCTGCTTTTGAGTTGATGCTATTTTGAACACTTGCATTAATATTTGATGTGATGGCATTGATACCTGAGCCTATTTCACTTCTTAAACTTCCAAGTTGATCCATAAAATTTGTAATACTATCTTGATTATCTATGCTTAGTCCACCTGTTGCTAATGGATTTAAATTTGTAGTTTCAGTTCCGCTACCTACTACAAAATTCATAGTTTGAAAGACATTTTTTCCATTATAAGTTGCATTATTAAAAGAATCATTGATGGATTCTTGTATGCGTGTTGCTTCTGTTCTTAGCATTCCTTTTTGAGAATCATTAAGTGCAGCATTGTTCATTTTTACTGAAAGTTCATTAAGTCTATCTGCACTTTGAGAGATATTAGTAAGGCTAGCATCTGCAATTTGTAAAACCCCTATAGCATCATAAGCATTTGCGATA
This sequence comes from Campylobacter sp. BCW_6466, assembly GCF_001762835.1. Classification (NCBI taxonomy): domain Bacteria; kingdom Pseudomonadati; phylum Campylobacterota; class Epsilonproteobacteria; order Campylobacterales; family Campylobacteraceae; genus Campylobacter; species Campylobacter sp. BCW_6466. The sequence continues at coordinate 6,593 of NZ_MJXO01000065.1, read as the reverse complement.
CCTTGATCTATAGTGCTTGATTGAGATCTTAAAGAGTCAGCAATAGCTAAATTGGCACTATCAACTCCACTTATTGCGCGAACAGCTGCAATATTTTCTAAAGCTTTATCGCTAGCTTTTTGTGCATTGTTTAAATAGTAATTTTGTTGCATCATAGTTGCATCAGAGATCATCATGGCCTACTCCTTCTCTTTTTGGATTTATTTAATATTCTATCATTTTTTTGCTATTTTAAAGCTTAAGAAATACAAAAAAACTTGCATTATCAAGATGATTTTAATCACCACTTCACTTGCATTATGGATACTGATAAATTCTTGAGTTTTTGTAGCGTTTTCACCTAAGTTTTGGAGTTCAATCATGGTATTAGTAAAATAAAAAACAAATATTAAGCTTAAAATCAAAATAAGCAAACTCAGCATAAATTTTGAAAATTTTATTTGAAATTTTATTTCATTTTTTATAAGAGAATAAATTTCATATAAAAAATTAACCACTGAAACAAAAATCAGTAAATATCCCATTTTAATAAAAATTTGCGTCATCATTAAGCCACTTTGAAAATGGCTCAACACTCCTTCCCCTATAAGATTCTGAGGAAAAAAAATTGTTGGTGCAACAACTATTCCTAGTATGAGTTCAACCCCTATGATGGAGGCAAGTAAAAATAAATTAACAGCTTTCAAAAGTTTCTCCTTTTATTTTTTATCATAACGCATATTTGTAAATTTAGCTATAAAAGCACGATTATAACCTTGTTCATCTTTGAAAAAATCAACAATGAAATTATTTTGATATAAAATTTTTTCCAAAATTTCTTTTTGATCATAGCCAAATTCACAAGCTAAAAATTTAACTTTTTTATCGAGGGAAAAATGTATGATTTCTTCTAGAATTTCATATCCTTTTTCTCCGCCAAATAAAGCTTCTTTGGGTTCTTTTTGTACCCAAATATCTATAGGATATGAATTTTTAATATAAGGTGGATTTGAAAAAATAAAATCATAATTTTCTTTAATTTGCTTAAAATTACAAAGCTTAAAGTCAATCAAATGTTCGACTTTGTGTAATTTGGCATTCTCTAAAGCTAATTCTAAGGCTTTAGGATTGATATCACAGGCTGTGATTTTTAACCCAAGTTCTTTGGCTAAAACAATGCTTAAAATTCCGCTTCCAAATCCTATTTCTAAAATCTTATTAAAAGTATTTTTTTTGCATAAATTTAAAATTTGAAAAAGTAAAATTTCACTATCGTAACGAGGGATTAGAACGCCTTTTTTTATCTTAAATTCTAAGCCCCAAAAATCCACTTTTTCAAATATATATTCAAAAGGTTCTCCAGATTTAAAACGTCTTATAAGCTCAAAATAAGGTTTGTGATCTATTTTTATATCTTGGTTTAAAAATAACCAAGCTTTATCTTTTTTTAGATATTCACAGAGTATAAATACTGCTTCATTTTCATAACCTTTTAAGCTAGATTTAGCTTCTATAAGAGCATTTTTTATAGTCAAGAAAGAGCCTTGATTCTATCGCTAATACTTGGATGACTGAGATAAAAAAATGTATATATTTTACTTGTTTTGATAAAAGCTTTATTTTCTCTTGCTAGAGCTATCAACGCATTTTTCATATCTTCTTTGCTTGTAACTTTAGCTCCGTGTTGATCAGCTGCAAATTCATTTTTTCTACTTAAGGCATTAAGTATAGGAGAGATTAAAAAGCTAAAAATATTTGCAAAGATAAATAAAAGAGCAAATACACCGCCATTTACTCCTTCTAGATGACTTTCTAAGTAAACAAATTCAGGTAAATTTGCAAAAACAAAAAAAAGTAAAAACATAGTTATAGCACCGTTAAATAAAGCTTTGATAATATCCTTATGAACAAAATGTCCAAGCTCGTGTCCTAAAACAGCTAAAAGTTCTTTTTCATTTAAAGCTTTTAATAATGTATCAAAAAGAACCACTCTTTTGCTTTTAAAAAGTCCACCAAAATAAGCATTTAAACGTTTATCTCTTTTGCTTGCATCAATAACATAAACCCCATTTGCATTAAACCCACATTGTTTCATTAAAGAGCTGATTTTTTTCAGCAAATTTTCATCGTTTAGTTTTTCCATTTTATTAAAAATAGGTGCTATCAAGGTAGGGTAAATAAGATTTATAATCACTATAATACAAAAGGCAAAAATAAAGGCCACAATCCACCAAAAAGTTCCAAAAAAACCATAGCAAAAAAGCAAAGCATAAAGGATTAAAAATCCAAATATTAAAGTTAAAATAAGACTTTTTACAGTGTCTTTGATAAAAAGTTTTACAGTCATATTTGAAAAACCATGTGCTTTATCTTTGATAAAACTTTCATAAATACTTAAAGGTAGATTTAAAATACTTGTGATTATTAAAAAAGATAATAAAAATAAAGTATTTTCAAAACGAGTGTTATTTGAGATAAGTAATTCTTTAAGATATAAAAATCCAAAACCTATCCATGCAATATTGATGATTAAATTATAAAAATTGGAAAATAGTTTAAATTTTTCATTTTCGATGGCAATGTCTGCTGCATTTTGATAGTCTTTTTCGCTTAAAATTTGAGCTTGTTTGTCTTTTTCTCTTTCTAAGAAACGAATTTGAGTATAGGAAATCCAAGATAAAAGTGCTGTGTAAAGACATAAAATTGCAATTAAAGTCATTATTTTTCCTTGATTAGTTTTTGCGAATTTTAGCTTAAAATAATGAAATAAAGTTAATAGCTTAAAATCTAAAATAATATTCTTTTCAACTAAGTTGATGTATATTTATAAAAAAGGATTAAAGAATGTTTTTTAAGAAAAAGATTTCACAAAAGCAAAAAGAAAAGCCTAAAATTCCAATCAATAATGTGATTTTAGATGACAGACTTTGTAAGTTTAAAAATAAAGTGCAAAAGATAAGCAATGATGAAGCTTCGGCAAGTCTGCTTGCTAGACAATTAAGCAGACTTATCAGAGCTAGTAAATTTTAATTTTGACATTTTTTCTTAGGGCGAAAAACCTTAATAACTTCATCATTTGCTTCTATATAAGCACCTTCTATTAAATCAATACAATAAGGTATAGCTGGAAAAACAGGCTCTAGACATTCTTTTATAGCTTTAGGATTTCCTGGTAAATTAATGATAAAAGATTTATTGCGAATTCCTGCGCTCTGTCTTGAAAGTATAGCTGTTGGGACATATTTTAAACTTTCTAAGCGCATAAGCTCTCCAAAACCTGGCATCATTTTATCACACACGGCTTCCGTGGCTTCTGGGGTTACATCACGAAGTGCTGGACCTGTACCTCCGCTTGTAACAATCAAATCGCATTTTTTTTCATCTACTAGATAAAGTAATTTTTTAATGATTAAATCATAATCATCAGGGATTAATTCTTTATGATAAATAATATCATTTTTTATATATGAATTTAACACTCTTTCAATTTCAGCAGTAGCTTTATCTTCGTATATACCACTACTTGCTCTATCGCTTAGGGTTAAAATTCCTATGTTTATCGTATCCATTGTTCCTCCTTAATAAATTTTTATAACCATCCTTTTTTCTTGAAAACAACCAAAGGTAAAATGATAGAAATTACCATCACGCCAAGCACTATGGGATAAGCATAGTGAAGTTCAAGTTCTGGCATGAATTTAAAATTCATACCATAAACAGTTCCTATTAAAGTAGGAGGCATCATGGCAACAGTTGCAACGGTAAAAATTTTAATGATTTTGTTTTGCTCTATGTTGATTTGGCTGGCTAAAATGGTTTGAATATTGTCTAAGATATTAAGTTGCGAAACACTAAATTCAACCAAAGAATTTAAGTCTTTTAAAACTATAGTGAGATTTTGTTTTATATCTTTATCGATTTTATCGCTTTTTAGCAAAGAAGTCATAGCACGACGTTTATCAAATAAAGAATCTCTTACACGCATATTAAGCTCTTGTAAGCTTGAAATATCCTTTAGCATTTCATCATAACTATATTCATCTTTTTTTTCTAAAACACTTGTTCTTAAGCGTCTTGCTTCTTTGTCTATCCATTCTAGTAAATCCGCATCTTTTTCAACGCGCACTTCAAACATTTTATCAATAATATCAAAACCATCTTCAAAATTCTTCGGACTAGCTAAAATCCTTGCTTGAATTTCTTCAAAAGTGCTAAATTCGTTATATCTTATAGTAAATAAGATATTTTTAGCTGTAGCAAAAGTAACAATTTCTGTGCGAAGCTTGATTAAATTCCTATCTTCTTCATCGCTTTTAAGATCTCTTACTAAAAAATGAGCATTGATGGTTATTGTCGCATTGTCTTCCCAATATTTTGCGCTAAGTTCTATTTCTTCTCTTTCTTCTTTTGTAGGAAACTCAAGATTAAATTCGCTTGATATAAAAGCAATTTCCGCTGCACTTGGATGAAGTAAATCAATCCATAAAATATTTTGTGGTAGTTCTTGACTATCGAGATTAAAGTTGATTCTTTGAACTAAAGCATTTTGAGTTTTGATATAAACATAGAGCATAGTTATTCCTTATTTTTAACTTTAAAATTATACCTTGATTAGTTTAAAAATCAATTTTTTAATTTTTGCAAATCAAAAACCAAATTTTCCACCTAAAGCTCTTAAACTAAGCTTTAGTTTAAAATATCTTTAATCAGTTTTTGCAAATTCCTTTTTGTTTCTTCTTGTTCTTTTATGATAAAACATTTTGCTTTTGGCCAAAAATAACTTTTAGGATTTTCAAATTTTCCCCAACGCCAATCAAATCTAGGATGTAAAAGAACTATAGTAGGAATATCCATAGCTAAACTTAAATGCGCTATAGCACTATCAATACTAAGCATACAGTCAATATCATATAAATAATTTAGAGTATCATTCCAATTTTTTATAAGCTTACTTCTATCTTCTATTACCTTAGGTAATTCTTCTTTTAATTGCATTTGAAAAGAAATGATTTCATAATCTAAGTCTTTTAATATATCAAATAAAAATTCAAATTTTACATTTCTTAATAAATCAGAATTTTCAGCATTAGGAGTAGCATAAAAAATACCAAGTTTTTTTCTTTTATTATGTGGTTTTTTCTGTGGCAATATAGGTGTTTTTAATCGTGAAATCTCATCAAGCTTAATATCAATAAAAAAAGGCAAAGAACAAATAGGAATAGCATAATCAAAATTTGTAGGTAGATTTTTTAAAACCTTTACATTTTTAAAAATATCATCATTTTGATTTAAAAATTTGATTTGATTTTTAAACATTTCATACATGGCACTTTGAGGAGCAAATAAAACCTTTGAAGCGATTTTGCAAAGTTTTTCTAAGCATCTTGCATACATTATAGTATCGCCAAAGCCTTGCTCGCAAAATACTAAAACTTCTTTATTTTTAAAAGCATCAACGCCAAATTTATTAAAAGCTTTTAGGCTTTCATTATAATGATAAGTAGAAAAAGTTTCATTATGAGCATAAAATAATCTGCTTTCATAATACTTCTTGCCCTCTTCAAAATTATCATCCACTCCCATACGCATCAAAAGATAAGCCAAATCAAATTGATAGGTTGCATGAGAATCCAAACTAAGACATTTTTTATAAGCATGATAAGCTTCTTGATAGTTTGAGTTAAATTCTAATACCTTAGCATAGTTTTGCCAAAACTGTGCATGGTGTTGATTGGCTTCTTGTAGTGATTGAAAAAGTTCTAAAGAATCAGATATTCTAAAAAGCTTAAAAAGTAAGTATGCTTTTTGGGGTAAAATTTGATGAGTTAAAAAATCTTCTATTTTAGAAATGGTAAGATTTTCTTTGGTTTTACTATGAAGCCTATCTTCAAGTTTGACTAAATTAAGATTGGTTTGTTCAGCAATGATTCCTTTTTGTAGTTTATCAATCAAATCTTGCATAAAATGACATAAGTGTTCATGTGCATTTAATGCCTTGGTAAAATCATGTTTAAAATAAATTTCTGCATAATTTTTCCATAGATTAAGATTATACATATCTTTAGAAAGTAATTCTTTGAAAATTTGTTCAGATTCTTCTAGTTTATTACTCAGTTTATAAATAAAAGCCAATTCTAACTTAAGTTCATCTTCTAAATCATCTTTGCGAGTTAAAAGTGTTTGTAATAAATTCAAGGCTTCATCAAATCTTAAATTTTCAATATAGCTTTTAGCAAGTATAAGACCATTAAAACTTGTAGGATTTAAAGAAAAAAGCTCTTGAGCATAATATAAAGCTTTTTGAAAAAGAGAAAGTTTATAAGAAGAAAGCATAGCAAATTCTAAAGCAAATTTTGGACTTTCTTTTAAAAATTGCTCACTCAAGTTTAAACATTTTTCATAATTAGCATTAAAATAATAATAATAATGAATTTTATCAAACATGATCTTCCTAGATAATAAAATTAAAATCCTATATTATCCTATAAGTTGCATAAAAAGATAATTATATTTTTATAAAATTAAATAATAAAACAAAAATAAAAAAATAAATCCAAAAAAACATCCATCCCAATAATTTTAAAATTATCAGGATGAAATTTTAATAAGTAGGA
>NZ_MJXO01000064.1:285-1682 GCF_001762835.1 Campylobacter sp. BCW_6466 | reverse complement strand
GGTGGAGCTGCTGGTATAGTCAATGAAGGTATCATAGGTGGTAGTAGCGATAATGATGATAAAAAAGGTGGCATTATCATCTCAGGAGGTAGTGTTAGCTCTTCAAGTGGAGGCTCTGGCATAGTCAATCAAGGCAATGGTTCTATAGCAGGTGAAATCAAGGTAGAAAGTGGAGGTTCAGTTGAAGGTGGTATTACCAATACAGGAAGTGGTTCTATCTCAGGAAATATAGTAGTAGAAGATGGCGGTAAACTTGATTCCATCACTAACACCTCTACTTCTGATACAGGTATAAGTGGCTCTATCACTAACAATAGTGATAATAAACTTGAAATTTCTAATGGAGAAGGTGCTACTATAGGTGGAGGTATTACCAATAATGGTAATGCTGATTTAGTTATTTCCAACCAAGGCTCAGTAGGTAAAGATGATCATGGTAATACAGTAACTAACAATGGTAGTGGTAGTGTTGGAATTAAAGATTGGGTTGTTTCTACAGATAAAGATACAGGTAAATTAGACACTGTGGTTGTAGGTGGAAGTGGTAAAGATAATGTAAAAGTAGAAAACATCACTGTAGATCAAAGCAATGTTAATCTTGATGAATTAGGCAATATAAACAATATCATCTCAGGTGTTAATCAAGGCAATATTGGCAATATAGGAACCAATGGAGGTGGAGAAATATCTTTAAGCTTTGATCCAATAACAGGAAANCTTACTACAGATTTTAATCTTAATGCTTCCATATCAGGTGCAACCTTTAGATCTTTAATCTCTACTACTACAAGAAGATCAACCTTTATAGATAATGTTATGGGTAATTCTATGCAAACTTTTGCTTTAGCTTCTTCAAGTAAATCTCAAAGCATTGCTATGTCTGAAAAGGGTAATTTATATGCAGATGCAAGTGATTATATAAAGAGTGATTTAAATAATGGAAGCTATGGTTCTAATAAAGAACATTCTTTATTCATCCTTCCTTATACTTCTTCACAGAATGTTGAACTTTCTTTAAATGAAGAAAGTAAAGGACACACTAAAGGAACCATTATAGGTTATTCTACTTTAAAAGACAGTGGAATATATGGTGTGTATGCAGGTTATGAAGATACAAAAATGGGTTCAACTTATTTTGATATTAATAATAGAACCTATTATGCAGGTTTAAAATACTTTAATACCTTATTTACTACAGAAAAAGGTCAAGAAGTTTATATCAAAGCTCAAGGTAAAGCTGCTTTGATTAAAAATGATTTAACTAAAAAAATAGGAAATAATGAATCTAAAGCTGAACCTAATTCTTATGCTTATGGAGTCAATACAGCCTTAGGTATGAATTTTATTTCTAATAAAGATATATTCTCCCCTGAAATAGGTCTTGCTTATGAAGGAGG
>NZ_MJXO01000064.1:0-235 GCF_001762835.1 Campylobacter sp. BCW_6466 | reverse complement strand
TTACTTGGTTTAGAGATTGGTTGCCTAATTTAAAAACTTCAGTAGAACTTGGAGCTAAGTTTAATATCAATCCTAAAGTAGAAGCTGAGGCTAGATTTGGAAATATAAAAGTAAGTGATGAGTTTGATTTACCAAGAATACAAAAATTTGTAAGCACTTCTTTTATCGTTCCTGTTAATGAAGCTTTCTATTTTAGTTTAAACTATAATGGAATGTTTGATAAAGATGGCAATAC
>NZ_MJXO01000063.1:0-7018 GCF_001762835.1 Campylobacter sp. BCW_6466 | reverse complement strand
AACCAACTTTCTTATAAACTAGGACAAGCTTTGATTTTAAATTCTAAAAGTGTATTCGGTTTTCTATCTTTACCTTTTATAATATTAAGTATTGTTATTTCACATAAACAAGAACAAAAAGCTTATAAATTTAAAGTAAAGAAAAATCCAAATTTAGCTTTACCTCCTTTAGAATCTTATCCTGATTATAATGAAGCTTTAAAAGAAAAAGAATGTTTTACTTATAAATTAGGAGAAGAATTTATTAAGGCTAGTAAAAATTGGTATGGGGGGGGGTATATCAAATTTTATTTTAAAGATGTGCCTAGGTTGAAGAGAGAAATAAATCAAGAAAGGAAATAATCATGGCAATAGAATTTGACATACAAGAATCAAAAATTTTAAAAGGAGTGTATATTATAACTCCTAACAAATTTAGAGATTTAAGAGGTGAAATTTGGACAGCTTTTACAAGTGAAGCTATAGATAATCTTTTGCCAAATGGATTAAAATTTATACATGATAAATTTATACATTCTAAACGTAATGTTATCCGCGGTATCCATGGCGATGCAAAAACTTATAAGTTAGCTACTTGTGTCTATGGAGAAGTGCATCAAGTTGTGGTTGATTGCAGAAAAGATTCACCAACTTATTTGAAGCATGAAAGATTCATCATAAATCAAGATAATCAGCAAATCATTTTAGTTCCAGCAGGTTTTGGAAACGCTCATTATGTTAGCAGTGAAAGTGCAGTGTATTACTATAAATGTGCTTATTTAGGAGAATATATGGATGCGCATGATCAATTTACTTATGCATGGAATGATGAAAGAATTGGTATAGATTGGCCAACAAATTCTCCTATCCTTTCAGAGCGTGATATTTTAGTGATGAGTAAGGATAAATGATGCAAAAAGATTCTAAAATTTACATAGCGGGTCATAGTGGTCTTGTTGGTAGTGCTATACTTAATGAACTTAAGCAACAAGGTTATAAAAATCTTGTTTTTAAAACTCATTTTGAACTCGACTTAACAAATCAAAAAGCTGTGGCTGATTTTTTTGAGAGAGAAAAGCCAGAATATGTTATTTTAGCAGCAGCTAAAGCGGGTGGAATTCTAGCTAATAATACTTATCGTGCTGATTTTATTTATCAAAATTTAATGATAGAGTGCAATGTTATTCATAATGCTTATTTACATAAAGTAAAAAAACTACTTTTCATAGCTTCAACTACGGTTTATCCTAAAAATGCAACATTGCCAACTAGTGAAGAGCAAATGTTAAGTGGAGATCTTGAGTATACTAACAAACCTTACGCAATTGCTAAAATTTCAGGCTTGATGCTTTGTGAAAGTTATAATTTGCAATACAATACAAATTTTATAGCAATCACTCCTACAAATTTATATGGCAATAATGACAAATTTGATCTTGAAAAATCTCATGTATTGCCTGGAATTTTAAGAAAAATGCATTTAGCCAAGCTTTTAAATGAAAAGCGATACGAGGACTTATTAAATGATTTAAAATTTGATTCCATTGAAGAAGCTAAGAATTATTTAAAAAAATTTGGCGTAGATAAGGATAATGTTGAAATTTGGGGCAGTGGAAAACCGACAAGAGAATTTTTACATAGTCAAGATTTAGCAAACGCTTGCTTGTTTATTATGAATAATATAGATTTTAAAGATTTAAAAGGTGATAATACTGAGATTATCAATACTCATTTAAATATAGGTCCGCATAAGAATATCACTATCAAAGAATTAGCAGAATTAATCAAAAATATAGTAGGATTTAAGGGAAATTTAGTTTTTAATTTAAATCATCCAGATGGAGCAATGCAGAAATTTACAGATTGCTCAAAAATTCATTCTTTAGGCTGGAAACATAAAATTGATTTAGAAAAAGGAATTCAAATGATGTATGAATGGTATTTAAAAGAGCAAAATATAAGACAATAGGATAAATCATGAAAAAAACAGCATTAATTACAGGATTTACTGGGCAAGTTGGTTCACAAATGGCAGATTTCTTGCTAGAAAACACAGACTATGATGTTATAGGTATGATGCGTTGGCAAGAACCTATGGACAATATCTATCATTTAAGTGATAGGATAAATAAAAAAGATAGAATCAGTATTTTTTATGCAGATTTAAATGATTACTCTAGTCTTCAAAAGCTTTTTGAGAGCAAAAGACCTGATGTGATTTTTCACCTAGCAGCTCAGTCTTACCCAAAAACTTCTTTTGATATACCTATAGAAACATTACAAACAAATATCATAGGCACAGCAAATATTTTGGAAAACATTAGAATTTTAAAGGCAAAAGATGGCTATGATCCTATAGTGCATATTTGCTCTTCAAGTGAAGTTTATGGTAAAGCAAAAGCAGGTGTTAAACTTAATGAAGAAACAGCTTTTCACGGTGCAAGTCCTTATAGTATAAGCAAAATCGGTACTGATTATTTGGGAAGATTTTATGGCGAAGCTTATAACATTCGCACTTTTGTTACAAGAATGGGAACACATAGTGGCCCAAGACGTTCTGATGTGTTTTTTGAAAGTACAGTTGCAAAACAAATTGCTTTAATTGAAGCGGGTTATCAAGAGCCTGTTATTAAGGTTGGAAATCTTTCGAGTGTAAGAACCTTTCAAGATTGTCGTGACGCTATAAGGGCTTATTATCTACTTTCATTAGAAAGCCGAAAAGGAAAAGTTCCTTACGGGGAAGCTTTTAATATAGCAGGAGAAGAGGCTTTTAAGCTCCCTGAAGTTATAGATATACTCTTATCTTTTTCTACAAGAAAAGATATTAAAGTAGAACAAGATGAGCAAAGATTACGCCCAATTGATGCGGATTATCAAATGTTTGATAATACAAAAATCAAAAGTTTTATTGACTGGAAGCCAGAAATTCCAGCCAGACAAATGTTTGAGGATCTATTAAATCATTGGAGAGATGAGATAAAAAAAGGAAGGATTCCGTTAAATAGATGAAAACTATACGCACGCAAACTCCTCTTCGCCTTGGTTTAGCAGGCGGGGGGACTGATATAAATTTATATTGCAATAAATACACAGGTTATGTTTTAAATGCGACTATATCTTTATATATACATTGTACTTTGATCGAAAGAGAAGATGGAAAAATCATTTTTGATTCTCCTGATACAAATTCTTACTCTGAGTATGAAAGCAAAGAATTCTTAGAAAATGATGGAAAATTAGATATTTTTAAAAGCATTTACAATCGCATTGTAAAAGATTTTACAAAAAAACCTTTGAGTTTTTCTTTGCATACATACTCAGATGTGCCAAGTGGTAGTGGCTTGGGCGGAAGTTCAACTTTGGTTGTAGGGGTTATAAAAGCCTTTACAGAATGGCTTAATCTACCTTTAGGAGAATATGAAATCGCTAAACTTGCTTATGAGATAGAAAGAGAAGATTTAGGCATAGTAGGCGGAGCACAAGATCAATATGCCGCAACTTTTGGTGGTTTTAATTTCATGGAATTTTATGATAATAAAAGAGTAATTGTTAATCCTTTGCGCATTAAAAACTGGATTGCAAGTGAACTTGAGGCTAGAACCGTGCTTTATTTTACAAATATCACAAGAGAAGCAAAAGATATAGAAGAACACAAAAAGGGAAAATTAGGTGATGATAAATCTCTTGAAGCTATGCATGCTATAAAGCAAGATGCTATAAAGATGAAAGAAGCTTTATTTAAGGCTGATTTTGATACTTTAGTACAAATTTTAGGCAAGTCTTGGCAGTCAAAAAAAATCATCTCAGAAATCGTTAGCAATGATGAGCTTGAAAGAATTTATAAACTAGCTATAGATAATGGAGCTTATAGTGGCAAAACCAGTGGAGCAGGAGCAGGTGGATTTATGTTTTTCTTCGTAGATCCTACTAAAAAATACAACCTAATCAAAGCTTTAAGCAAAGAGCAAGGTTATGTGCAGGGTTTTTCATTTACGAAAGAGGGGGTTAAATCATGGAGAATTTAAATTCCTATATAAAAGGACATTTTACAGATTCTATTTTAGTAAAAGAGCAAATTTTAAAAGATGAGAATTTGATAACTCTTATTAAAAATGCTTCATTAGAAGTCATAAAAGCTTATAAAAATGGCAATAAAACCTTACTAGCAGGAAACGGTGGCAGTGCAGCAGATGCACAGCACATCGCAGGGGAATTTGTAAGTAGATTTTATTTTGATAGGCCTGGTATCGCAAGTATTGCGCTTACGACAGATACTAGCATATTAACAGCTATTGGGAATGATTATGGTTATGAAAATTTATTTGCTAGACAAGTGCAAGCTCAAGGTGTTAAAGGAGACGTTTTTATTGGAATTTCAACAAGCGGAAATAGTAAAAACATCTTAAAAGCTTTAGAACTTTGTAAGCAAAAAGAAATCATAAGTATAGGCTTAAGTGGATCTAGCGGTGGAGCGATGAATGAATTTTGTGATTATTGTATAAAAGTGCCTTCAACTTGCACGCCAAGAATTCAAGAAGCGCATATTTTAATAGGACATATTATTTGTGCTATCGTTGAGGAAGAGCTTTTTGGTAAAGGTTTTTCTTGCAAGCAATAATACTTTGTGGTGGCTTAGGAACAAGGCTTAAAAGCGTTATAAAAGACATTCCAAAGCCTATGGCACCGATAAATGATAAACCTTTTTTAGTATTTATTTTTGAGTATCTTAAAAAACAAGGTATAAAAGAAGTAATTTTAGCAGCATCATATAAATATGAAGTGATAAAGGAATATTTTAAAGATGAGTTTTTAGGCATAAAAATAAAATACAGTATAGAAAAAGAGCCTCTAGGAACGGGTGGAGCTATAAAGGAGGCTTTGAAATTTGTAAAAAATAAAGCTTATGTTTTAAACGGTGATACTTTTTTTGACATAGATTTAACTAAGTTAAAGCTAAATGAGAGTAAAATTTGCCTAGCCTTAAAGCAAATGAATGATTTTGATAGGTATGCCACAGTAAATGTTGATGAACAAGGTCTTGTAATTTCTTTTGAGGAAAAGGTATTTAAAAAGCAAGGTTTAATCAATGGTGGAATTTATCTTTTAGATAAAGATATTTTTAAAGATTTTGCTTTGCAGGAAAAATTTTCTTTTGAAGAATTTTTGCAAGAAAATTATGAAAAACTAAAAGCTAAAGCTTATATTTTTGATGATTATTTTATAGATATTGGTGTGCCAAATGATTATTATAACTTTACAACCAATCAAAGCCATTTTTAAAGGAAAACCCCATGTATAACCCAAATTCAGCCATAGAAAGAGTGAAAAATCATCTTGCTTATAAGCTCGGTCAAACTATGATTGACTTTACAAACAATGGGGGGGGATACATAACGTTATTTAAAAAACTCTATAAAATTAAAAAACAACACAAAAAAGAACAAAAAATTTATCAACAAAGCATACAAGTTTTTCCTCAGCTCAAATATCCAAATTTAGAAACATGTAGTGATTATGAGCAAGCTTTAAGATATAAATTTCATTTATCTTATATGCTAGGTGAAGTTTTAATCAAAGCTGATAAAACTTGGTACAAAGGAAGTGGATTTAAACTAAAAAATGATATTAAAAAAGCTAAAAAAGAATTTCAAATTTTTAGAGAAATTTTTAAAGAATTCGATCAGATTAGCTCTAGCATCCTTGAAGGATTGATAGATAATAAACAATTATTCCTAAAAGAATTTCTAAGAATAAAAAATATATTAAAAATTCATCAAGATTATCAACCTATATTAGATAATATTTTTCATAATTTTAATTATTTTATACAAAATTTTGATCTTATAGAAGAATGGTTACTATCAGATGATTTTAATGAAAGATATAAAAAAGGAAATCATCCTTACCCTTCTTTACTTGATCCTAAGAAACTAAATGATGAAAACGAAAAAATTAATTATAAAAATATACCTGCTAAACTTGCATGGGACATGAATTTACCTTTACCTGATGGGTATAAGTTTGTGTATTTAGGATTTGGATTATCAGGACATTCAGCTTTGAATTTGTTTTTAAAAAAATCTTTAAATGTAGTTTCATACTTAAATTCCATAGAATATATCTATTCTTTTTTTAAGAGTGATGCTTGTTTTTTTATTTTTATTCATAGCATGAACGATATAGAAAAAGTCAAAAAATTTTTATATAGAATTTATAGTCAACCTGTATTATTTTTAACTAGAGATCCTATAGAAAGATTAAAGAATGGTATAAATCATGGCTGGTATGCTCACCCTCACCAAAACATCTTTGATACATATATTATTAAAGAATGCAAAATTGATGTTATTTTAGATCGAGTAAAGTATACAAATATTAAAGATTATAAGGTTTTATTTAACAATTTACAATTTTGGATAAATTCTGCTAGTTTTAACTATACAACAATAAGAAATTGTATAGATACACAGATATTTTATTTAGACATGAAAGATATTATGCCTAATAAAGCCTTTAACACAATAAAAAAATTATCCAAAATATTAAATTTTAATCCGCCTAAAGAGGAAAATAAAGATTTTTACGAAGAGATAAAAAGTTCTCATTTTCGATATATTTTACCTATTATATTAATCTACAATGATATTAAATTTTACGTAACTTTGAAAAACGAAAAAGAAAATAATTATATAGATGTAGAAAAATACTTTAATTTTCGTAATGAAATAAAAAAATATATTTGCTTCTCTGTTAGCCCATTAGATGAAGTTAAATTATTAAATTTTATAAATGATAAATACCTAAACGACTTTTTTAATAATTTTTTAAGTATTCTAAATAAAAAATTTATACATATAAAAAAATCCAAAATAACAACTAATGGAATTTTATGGTGCCTTAAAAAAAATAGTGAATTAAAAAAAATATTAAAGAAAATTCTAGATGAAGAACTAATTCACATCAAGCAACATCGTCCAGATATAGTAGCTTCTTGGAAGTATTATCAAGAATTTGAAAAAATGTGTAAGGAGTTAGATGG
>NZ_MJXO01000062.1:0-3280 GCF_001762835.1 Campylobacter sp. BCW_6466 | reverse complement strand
GTTTTCATTGTTTTTTCCTAAATTTCTTATAAAGCTTAAAAACTCTATAAGGCAATAAGAATAATCCACCTTTATGCCAATTCTTACTAGCCTTAATAAATTCTTCTCCTAATTGATAAGAAAAATGATTTTTTATTTTTAAAGCTTCATTATAATCATCATATGAACTTAAAGGAGGCAAAGCTAAATTTGGATTTTTCTTTATTTTAAATTTATAAGCCTTTTGTTCTTGTTTATGTGAAATAACAATACTTAATATTATAAAAGGTAAAGATAAAAAACCGAATACACTTTTAGAATTTAAAATCAAAGCTTGTCCTAGTTTATAAGAAAGTTGGTTTTGAATTCTTAAAAGAGCTCCTATGTTTTTATGAGTTGGAGTAAAATCAGCAGAACATCTTTTTTTATCTCTTAGTTCAAAATTAATATGAGCCCCCTTTCCTCTTCTATAAGCATATTCTAAAGGTTGAGAAAAAATATAATCAAAAAACATTAGTGTCTTTTCTTTGGCATATTGGATAGGATCAAAATTGTTTAAAAATACAGGTTCTTTTAACATTGAAAAATATAATTCATCATTGTTATCAATCAATTTAATATGATCAATCAATTCATTCCAAGTGCTAAAATTATGAGCATTTATGAAAGCTTTCGGATTTATTTTATAATCCAATAATTCTTCTGGAATTTTAGGTATCCTTTGATCTATTTCTGCACAAGGTGTCAATTTTTCTTTTATACCCAAACCACATCTTAAGCTAGTATCTCCCCAATAAATAGGAATACAACCAGCTGCAAATGCTTGAAAAATTTTTTCAGAAGTATAGCCTGGAGCGCTAGAATTTTCAAAACAAATATTAAATTTATAATTTTGAAGCCATTTTCTTTTTGTTATATTAAAATCTTCACCATATCTATCGCCTATTGGACCGCCTATGTTATTTCTATATCTACCGCCAGAGTCAATATGCTTATATAAAGATAGCTTATCTATAAAATGATCCCTAGGAGTCCATTCTGGTCTACCCGGGTCTGTAATTAAATAAGCACAAAATTTTTTTCTTTTTTCAAAATTATTATAATATAAATGTTTTTGACATGCCATCTCTATATCATCTTTAAGCCACAAAAACTGAAAAGGTAGTCTAATATGTCTATCCGCAAAAGATAAATAATCAAAATCTATGCCATAATCAGCTATATTCCAATTTGTTCTTCTATTTTCTTCTGTATAAAGAATTCTTATGCAATTATAATTTGTATGTTTATTAAATTCGAAAACACTATAAATAATATAATCGGGATCATTACTATACACTATGTTGTATTTTTCACATAGTAATTTAATCAAATAATGATTATAAAAATTTTCTTCATTATCCTCAAGATACCAATCAACCAGCCTTAATTTAATTATCCGCCTGTTAGCCATTTTTTATCCTGTAATTTAAGTTCAATCTTAAATTTTATCATTAAATAATATAATTTTAACTTAAATAATTTTATCAAAGCCATTTTTAAAGGAAAACCCCATGTATAACCCAAATTCAGCCATAGAAAGAGTGAAAAATCATCTTGCTTATAAGCTCGGTCAAACTATGATTGACTTTACAAACAATGGGGGGGGATACATAACGTTATTTAAAAAACTCTATAAAATTAAAAAACAACACAAAAAAGAACAAAAAATTTATCAACAAAGCATACAAGTTTTTCCTCAGCTCAAATATCCAAATTTAGAAACATGTAGTGATTATGAGCAAGCTTTAAGATATAAATTTCATTTATCTTATATGCTAGGTGAAGTTTTAATCAAAGCTGATAAAACTTGGTACAAAGGAAGTGGATTTAAACTAAAAAATGATATTAAAAAAGCTAAAAAAGAATTTCAAATTTTTAGAGAAATTTTTAAAGAATTCGATCAGATTAGCTCTAGCATCCTTGAAGGATTGATAGATAATAAACAATTATTCCTAAAAGAATTTCTAAGAATAAAAAATATATTAAAAATTCATCAAGATTATCAACCTATATTAGATAATATTTTTCATAATTTTAATTATTTTATACAAAATTTTGATCTTATAGAAGAATGGTTACTATCAGATGATTTTAATGAAAGATATAAAAAAGGAAATCATCCTTACCCTTCTTTACTTGATCCTAAGAAACTAAATGATGAAAACGAAAAAATTAATTATAAAAATATACCTGCTAAACTTGCATGGGACATGAATTTACCTTTACCTGATGGGTATAAGTTTGTGTATTTAGGATTTGGATTATCAGGACATTCAGCTTTGAATTTGTTTTTAAAAAAATCTTTAAATGTAGTTTCATACTTAAATTCCATAGAATATATCTATTCTTTTTTTAAGAGTGATGCTTGTTTTTTTATTTTTATTCATAGCATGAACGATATAGAAAAAGTCAAAAAATTTTTATATAGAATTTATAGTCAACCTGTATTATTTTTAACTAGAGATCCTATAGAAAGATTAAAGAATGGTATAAATCATGGCTGGTATGCTCACCCTCACCAAAACATCTTTGATACATATATTATTAAAGAATGCAAAATTGATGTTATTTTAGATCGAGTAAAGTATACAAATATTAAAGATTATAAGGTTTTATTTAACAATTTACAATTTTGGATAAATTCTGCTAGTTTTAACTATACAACAATAAGAAATTGTATAGATACACAGATATTTTATTTAGACATGAAAGATATTATGCCTAATAAAGCCTTTAACACAATAAAAAAATTATCCAAAATATTAAATTTTAATCCGCCTAAAGAGGAAAATAAAGATTTTTACGAAGAGATAAAAAGTTCTCATTTTCGATATATTTTACCTATTATATTAATCTACAATGATATTAAATTTTACGTAACTTTGAAAAACGAAAAAGAAAATAATTATATAGATGTAGAAAAATACTTTAATTTTCGTAATGAAATAAAAAAATATATTTGCTTCTCTGTTAGCCCATTAGATGAAGTTAAATTATTAAATTTTATAAATGATAAATACCTAAACGACTTTTTTAATAATTTTTTAAGTATTCTAAATAAAAAATTTATACATATAAAAAAATCCAAAATAACAACTAATGGAATTTTATGGTGCCTTAAAAAAAATAGTGAATTAAAAAAAATATTAAAGAAAATTCTAGATGAAGAACTAATTCACATCAAGCAACATCGTCCAGATATAGTAGCTTCTTGGAAGTATTATCAAGAATTTGAAAAAATGTGTAAGGAGTTAGATGG
>NZ_MJXO01000061.1:0-6301 GCF_001762835.1 Campylobacter sp. BCW_6466 | reverse complement strand
AAAGCAAAAGAATTTGTAAACGATTTAATCAAAGAAAATAACTTACAAGATTTTAGACTTTTAGATACTTTAGAATGTATCAATCTACAAAATGTAAGTAATGTAATTATTATTAGTTTTTTTGAAGAAAGCGAGGAAAGTGAAAACACTTTAATCAATATTGTTAATGCCATAGAAGCTTTTAAAAAAGCAAAGCATAAAACAGGTTTTAGCCCTGATTTAATCATTGCTCCTTATTACTCACATGAAGCAGGAGTAAAGGCTAAGCTTGAAAGTGTGGCAAGTTCTATGAATATCACAGCTATTGTGGATCTTTACGCTACAAATGTTGGCGAAGCTATTAATACAATGGAGGCTTTTAGCTCTAAAAGATTAATTGCCACTTGGCCACAGGTTCAAATCTTAAATACACAAGGAAAATACGCTTATGTTCCACAATCTCCTATCATCGCAGGTTTAATAGCTCATACAGATGGAGATAAAGAATATGGCTTTAGTGATTCTTACTCAAATAGAGTGATGAATGGGGTTACTGGCACAGAGTATTTTATAGAGTTTATCAATGGCTTTGATTGTGATGCAGAAAGACTAAGAAACGCTCATATTTCAACTTGTATTTTAAGTGAAGGTTATCGCTCTTGGGGTGGGGAAACTAGCCATGAAGATACGATTTGGCAAGATTTAGCTCGTGTAAGAACTTTTGATCGTATAGCCCTAGCAGGACAAAAAGCAGCTTTTAAAGCTATTGATAAAAAAGCAAGTGAATTATATTTTATAAAAATCAGCATTGAAGAATTGCTAAGAGATTTAAAAGGAGCTAAGGTTTTAATTGGCTATGAGGTAAGCTGGGATGAAGAAAGAAACACAGATGCCAATGTGAGTGCTGGTAAGTTTTATCTAAATATAAAAATGATGAATAATCCAATCGTTAAACAAATCACTTTAGAGTTCATCTACTCTGATGAATGGGCGAGTGATTTGATTAAAACTATTAGTGCGGATAGTTAATAAATTTTTACAAGGAGAAAATAAAAATGAAAAGAATAATTGGCGAAGTTATACAGGAAGGTAATATTTATATAGATGGACAAGGTTATCTTGGGGTAGTTAGAAATTTAAAATTGCCTGACATAGAACAAGAGATGATTGAAACTAAAGGAGTTTTAGGAGCAAATTATAGTAGCGGGGTTTTAAAGCCTTTAGAAATTAGCTTTAAATTAGCCGTTGTTGATCCTGTGCTTTATGCGGCTTTCTTTCATACTACTTTTAGCGAGATTAAAGCTCCTTTATTATTTAAAGAAAGTGTTCACAAAGGCGGAAAAAACTATGGTATTAGTGCTGAGTTTTTAGGAGAGTTTATAAGCATAAGTGAAAGCGATCATGAAAGTGGAAAAGAGGTGGAAGCTGAAATTAAAATGGCAGTTCATTTTTACATGCAACGCCGCAATAACATTCCAATCATTACCTACGATCATAAAAACACTATTTTAATGATAAATGGGGTGGATATGATGAGTGATGTAAGAAGCAATTTAACCCTTTAAACACTGATTAATCGGAGTTTAATTAACAATACTGGGATTTTAGGATTAAAGTTTGGCTTTTTAGGGCATTGCGTAGCAATGGGTGGGGAAGCCTTTAGTTGCTTCTCAGGCGGAATTACTTCCGCCATAAAGAAGGAAAAAAGGAAAGAAAAATGAAAGAAAAAATAATCAAATTAGAAAATGGTGAAGAATTAAAAATGAGAGAACCAAATGTGCGTGTACTCAAAAACGCCGCTAATAAAAGTGAAAAAGAAATGGAGCAAACTATTTATATGATAGCTACACTTACTAATAAGCAAGAAAGTGAAATTGAAGATTTGAATCTTAAAGATTTTAAAGCTTTACAGGACGCTCTTAAAGATTTTTTGATAGAAGCAGGAGTTATAGCTTAGAGGCTATAGCTCTTATAAGTCATACTTTGCATTGGGGATTAAATGAAGTTTTAGATTTAAGCTTAGATGAGTTTGAAGAAGCTTTAGCAATTTCAAAAGAATTTTTAAAGGCTAAGAGTTTTTGATTGTTTTATTTTTCAAAAAATAAATTTTTAAAATAGCAAAAAGAATAAAATCTAAACTTATTACAATTAGCCAAGTGGGTAAAATAAGCAATAAAGCAATGGGTGGCATAATCATCACTAAAATAGCAGTTATGATAATGCTTGCAAAATAAGAAAAAATAAAAATAGCCATTGTATTAAAAAAACCATCACTTGCACTTTGATAGCTTATGTAAAAAGCAGGTATGAGCGTTGTTAATAATAAGGCAATATGTGAAATTATATCATCGTTAATAAATTTTAAAACTTTCATAGTAAAGATTTTAAAATACAATCGCTTAAAAAGGGTTGAATATGGAAAATGCTGGAAGTATTGGAATTGGTGTTATTTTAGGACTAGCGATTAAAAACGCAAGTGCCGTTGGCAAGGTGGTTAAAGATTTTAGCAATTTAGAAAAAATAGCAGCAAAAACTAAACTCGGCATTAGTGGATTGCAAAAAGAATTAAACACTCTTAAACTCAATGCCAATTTAAGAGCGGAATTAAAAGCTCAAAGAAAAGGTTTGCAAGATGAGCTTTTTTCTCTAGGAAATATAATAAGTGGTGGTATTGTAGGGAAAAGTATAAAAGTTGGTATTGATTTTGAAAGTGCTATGGCTGATGTAAAAAAAGTAACAGATCTTAGTGAAGGTCATACACTAGAAGGCTTAAAACAAGATATTTTAGATTTATCCAAAAAACTTCCTATGACAGCAGAAGAAATTGCAAATATAGTGGCAGAGGGTGGAAAACTTGGTCTTGCCTCTAAAGAAGCTTTGGAGTTTGGTAAAACTGCTACTGCTATGGGTGTTGCTTTTGAAATGAGTGCCAATGAAGCAGGAGAAGCCATAGGCGGTCTTATGGCAAACCTTCAAACCGATGTTAAAGGCATTAAAGATTTGGGTGATAGCATTAACTATTTAGCTGATAAAGGTTCAAGTGATGCCAAAAATATAGTAAATATTGTGAGCAGAATTGGAGGAATGGGAAATCTTATAGGACTTCAAAGAGAAAACATGGCAGCTCTTGCTGCTACGCTTGATGAAGTAAAGATCCCAGCTGAAGTTGCAGGGACTGCTATTTCTAGCATGTTTACTAAACTTTCAACTGCTGATACTTTAGGAGCTAAGGCAGAAGAAGCTTTTTCACAATTAGGTCTTAGCGGGGAGTTTATGAAAAAAGCTTTAAATCGAAATTCGCAAGAAGCAATCAATATTTTACTTTCACGAATAAAAACGCTTGATAAAGAGTCTCAAATAGGTGTTATTACTAATATTTTTGGCAATGATAGTGGCACGATTAGAGCTATGGCAACTTTAGTTAATGGTTATGATCGTTATCAAGAGCTTTTAAAGATGACAAATTCAGAAGAGAAGAAAGGTTCAATGGATAAAGAGCTTATTAATAAGTGTGAGACTACAGCTTCTATATTAAAAATTTTAGGAAATAATATAAGTGCTTTGGCGATTAAATTTTCAGATGCTTTACTCCCTGTAGTTAAATTAGTCGCTTCAGGATTTAGCTTTGTAATTGATATAGTAGATACCTTACTTTCAAAATTTCCAGTGCTTAGTACCATCGTAGCTACAGCTACAACAGTTTTTTTGCTCGCCAAACCTGCGGTTTTAGCTTATGCTATTGCTAAAAACTATCTTAAAGATTGCACCATTTTACTTAAAAGTGCTTTGATTAAAACAAGAATACATCTTTTAGCTTTTCGTAATTCTTGTATATTATCTAATATTACTTTAAAAGCAAAAACCGTCACAACTACTATTTACACAACCTCCCTTAAAGCCTTATCTTTTGTTTTAGGTGGGCTTAATAAAGTTTTTAAAGCCGTAGCTATTGGTATTAGAGTGTTAAGCATGGCTATGATGAGTAATCCCATTGGTCTTATTTTAGGGGGCATTGCAATAGTGGCTGGGCTTATTATTGCAAATTGGGATAAGGTTAAGTCTTGGTTTAAATCTTTTATAGAATGGCTTAAACCTGTTTGGGAGCCTATATACAATGTCATTAAAGCAGTATTTGATAAATGTGCCCTTGTATTTACAAGTTTTAAAGATATTATTATGAGTGTTGCTTCTCCATTAGCTGAGTTTTTAAATTCTATTTGGCAAGGTGTTGGGGATTTCTTTTATAGTATTTTTGGTTCTTTATTTGATTGGTTTGCTTCTAAGCTTTCTTGGGTAGGAGATATGATCTCATCTATAAGTGGCTTTATAAAAGATGCTCTTGATTTTGTAGGGCTTGGAGATGATGAAGAAGTTAAGATAAGCCAAAGTGAACAAAACAAAGAAAAAGTCTTTACTACAAACACTTATAAAGATGAATTAGCTGAGACAAAAAGTATAAATCATACTCCAAGCTTTAATAATGGCAATATCAATATAAGTGTTAATGGTACTTTTAACATAGCGACTAAAGATGGCAATTTTAATATGCAAGAATTTGCAAATACTATACAAAAAAGTGTATTTGACGCTTTAAGAAAGCAAGAACAAAACAAAATGAACACTACAATTTATGGATAAAATATGAGTGAATATATAGAAATAAAAGGGCTTGAAAACTTTTTTAAAGCTTGTGATAAATTAATAGATATGGATAAACACGGGCAAAGCATTATGGCGAGTGCTGGAGAGAGTATAAGAAATAGTATTATAGACTCTTTTAAAAACGAACGCAGTATTTTTAATGGAAAATGGCAAAGCTTAAAACCAGCTACCATAAAACAAAAGATAAAAGATGGTAAGAATAAAGGAATTTTAAAAAGAGATGGGGATTTAAGTAATGCTTTAAATTGGCAAAGCGAACCTACCAAAAGCGGAGTAGAAGTCTTTAATAATATACAGACTAAAAATGGCTTTAAATATGGTTATGTTCATCAATGGGGAAACAGAAAAAGAAAAATTCCTCAAAGAGCTTTTTTACCCATAGATAATAACAAAGTCTTGCACCCAAGTATAAGAAGTGTGATTTATAAAGATACTAAGGATTTTATTGAAAAAATTGTTAAGAAGTGATGGCAAGGAAGACTAAAGTCTTCCTTTTTCTAAAAACTAGCAAAAGCATTATAGCTTTGTTTTTAAAGCAAAGCTTTTTTAATTTTATTTTGAAAGGAGTTTGTATGAAAAATAATACAGACAAATTTCTAAAAACTAGCACACTTACTAAACCTACAAGAACTACACTAAAAGCTCCATTTGCTTGGGTGGGTGGTAAAAACTATTTAGCTAAAGAAATCATCGCTTTAATGCCTGAGCATAAAAGCTATATTGAAGTCTTTGGTGGAGCTTTAAGTGTTTTTTATCAAAAAAGCGCTTCAAAAATAGAAGTCATTAACGACATTAACGACGAGCTTATTAATTTACATCTTTGTATAAGAAATAAACCCCAAAGTCTAGCAAATGTGCTTAATTCTATGATAATAAGTAGAAAAATCTTTCATATGCTTAAAAATAAAGAAATTAAGCCAAGAAATGACTTAGAAAGGGCTGCTTTTTATTTTTATCTTATCAGTACTTCTTTTGGATCAAGTATGGGACAATTTGCTATGAGTAAACAAAGAGCACCCAAAAGATTATATAGAGACTTTAGCTTACATACAAAAAGACTTAAAAATGCCAGTATTGAAAATAAAAGCTTTGAATATATTTTAAAAGAATATGATTACAATGAAGCTTTATTTTATTTAGATCCACCTTATGTAGGGACTGAGAATTATTATAAAAACACAGGAGGTTTTGGGCTAAAAGAACATGAACTTTTATGTAATTTGCTTAAAAATATCAAAGGTAAATTTATGCTTTCTTATAATGATTGTGAGCTTATAAGAGAGCTTTATAAAGATTTTAATATTAAGGAATTAAAAGTAAGGTATTCTTTAAATAATAATGTTTTAAAAAGAAAAGAAAGTAAAGAGCTTTTGATTATGAATTTTTAAAAGCTAAGAGAATATTTTTATATTCTCTTTTATTTTAGCAAAGAGCTTAAAAACTTTAGAGCTTCTTTGCTAAAATCTTTATTGCTTTCTTCTAGATACTCTTTATCTAAAATAGCACCGTATTTTAATAAAAGTAAAATCGCTCCAAAATTATTATGAGTTATTGCATAAAACATAGGTTCTTCGCCCATGCATTCTTTAGTTGCACTCATACCATTTTTAAGATATTCTAAAACAAGTTCATTGTTATGGTTGCAAATTGCGTTTATAAA
>NZ_MJXO01000060.1:0-1924 GCF_001762835.1 Campylobacter sp. BCW_6466 | reverse complement strand
CTTTCAAATCAAAAGTTTTTAATTGCTTTTTGAAATTTTATGTTTAAATTCTTTGAAATTAAAATCAAAGGAATTAAAATGCAAATGCAAGAAGTGATTGAAAAATTAAAAGATATACTTGCAAGTGAAGGCAAAAGAGATTTAAAAACCAAAGATATAGCTAAAGAATTAGGCATCCATCCTGATACTTTTAATTCTATGAAATTTAGAAACTCCATTCCTTATCCACAAATCCTAAACTTTTTAAATGAGAGGAATATAAGCATTAATTATTTCTTCTATGGAAGTTCCCCAAAAGATCAATTAGAATGTGAGAATAAATATAAAATTTTAAAGCTTTATAAAACAAATGCAAGTTTAGGTGGAGGTGGTATAAATGATTTGATTGATAGCTCTGATTTAATCATCGATGAAAAGGTTTTAAACTTTTTTGGAAGTAAAGAATGTGAGTTTATCATTTGTTATGGAGAGAGTATGGAACCACTTATAAAAGATGGTTCAATTTGTGCAATAGATAGGAATAAGGCTTTTAAAAATAAAAGCATTTGTGTGATTAATGCTAGAGATGGACTTTTTATAAAACAAGTTTTAAAACAAGATGATGGAGTGATTTTACACTCTTTAAATCCTTTATATAAAGATATATTTTATAAAAATGGAGATTTTTTGCTAATTGGTGTGGTAATTGGAGAACTTTCTAAGATGTAACAGTACACAATAAGCTAAGCCAAGCTAATCTTGTCTCATCAATACAAAAGGATATAAAGATGGATAGAGTATCAGCAGACATAAGACAAGGTGTTAACAAAAGATTTATAAACGCAATTTGCAACCATAACAATGAACTTGTTTTAGAATATCTTAAAAATGGTATGAGTGCAACTAAAGAATGCATGGGCGAAGAACCTATGTTTTATGCAATAACTCATAATAATTTTGGAGCGATTTTACTTTTATTAAAATACGGTGCTATTTTAGATAAAGAGTATCTAGAAGAAAGCAATAAAGATTTTAGCAAAGAAGCTCTAAAGTTTTTAAGCTCTTTGCTAAAATAAAAGAGAATATAAAAATATTCTCTTAGCTTTTAAAAATTCATAATCAAAAGCTCTTTACTTTCTTTTCTTTTTAAAACATTATTATTTAAAGAATACCTTACTTTTAATTCCTTAATATTAAAATCTTTATAAAGCTCTCTTATAAGCTCACAATCATTATAAGAAAGCATAAATTTACCTTTGATATTTTTAAGCAAATTACATAAAAGTTCATGTTCTTTTAGCCCAAAACCTCCTGTGTTTTTATAATAATTCTCAGTCCCTACATAAGGTGGATCTAAATAAAATAAAGCTTCATTGTAATCATATTCTTTTAAAATATATTCAAAGCTTTTATTTTCAATACTGGCATTTTTAAGTCTTTTTGTATGTAAGCTAAAGTCTCTATATAATCTTTTGGGTGCTCTTTGTTTACTCATAGCAAATTGTCCCATACTTGATCCAAAAGAAGTACTGATAAGATAAAAATAAAAAGCAGCCCTTTCTAAGTCATTTCTTGGCTTAATTTCTTTATTTTTAAGCATATGAAAGATTTTTCTACTTATTATCATAGAATTAAGCACATTTGCTAGACTTTGGGGTTTATTTCTTATACAAAGATGTAAATTAATAAGCTCGTCGTTAATGTCGTTAATGACTTCTATTTTTGAAGCGCTTTTTTGATAAAAAACACTTAAAGCTCCACCAAAGACTTCAATATAGCTTTTATGCTCAGGCATTAAAGCGATGATTTCTTTAGCTAAATAGTTTTTACCACCCACCCAAGCAAATGGAGCTTTTAGTGTAGTTCTTGTAGGTTTAGTAAGTGTGCTAGTTTTTAGAAATT
Organism: Campylobacter sp. BCW_6466; assembly: GCF_001762835.1. Classification (NCBI taxonomy): domain Bacteria; kingdom Pseudomonadati; phylum Campylobacterota; class Epsilonproteobacteria; order Campylobacterales; family Campylobacteraceae; genus Campylobacter; species Campylobacter sp. BCW_6466. The sequence goes on along the minus strand of NZ_MJXO01000060.1, from coordinate 43 downwards.
TGTCTGTATTATTTTTCATACAAACTCCTTTCAAAATAAAATT
>NZ_MJXO01000059.1:0-865 GCF_001762835.1 Campylobacter sp. BCW_6466 | reverse complement strand
ATACAATCAAGAATTGCAAATTTCATCAAAATACTTGGCGGAGAACCTAAACTTTTATTAGAAAGATTCACAGCATAGACTTCAAAAAGAAGTCTATGTAAATACTCAATTTTAGAAAAATTAATTATTCAATAACGCAGCTTTTATTGTATCATTTGTTGCTTTGGCATATATAGCAATTTAGTTTTGCATGTCTTAGAATTCCACAAGGTTTGTTCCTTTGGCTGTTAATCTCATGGCTAAAGCGTGTCTAAGCAAATGAAGTCCTTTTTTGCTGATCAAAGCTTTAGCGTAAATATTATTTACAATCAAAAAAGCATTGCTTCTATTTAAATGTTTTCCTGTGCTAGTTTGCATTATGTAATCACTATCTTGGATATTTTCTTTAAAATATTCAAGCTCATCATCTACTTCTTTTTTAATAAATGCAAATTGTTCTTTACCGCCCTTGCCTATTATGGATATTTTTAATATTTCATCATCAACCTCTTCAAAATCACAAAGTTTTACATTTAAAGCTTCAGAAATTCTAAGTCCTCCATAAAGCATAAGTTTTATCAGTAAAGAGTTTCTAAAACTATTATAAACTTCTTTTTTTGCTTTTTCTTTCTCTAAAACATTATTTAGCCTTATAATTTCATTTTCATTAAGATAATTTAATTTTTCTTCTGATTTTTCTGTTCTAAATCTAATTTTCTTCATATCAAAGGAAAAAACAAACAAATCATCATTATTATCGCTTATAAAAAAAGCTAGTTAATACTCTCAAATAAGTTATTTTTGTTTTTTTTGATAGTTTATTGCCATTTTTTGAATTATTTTCTAAATAATTAAGAAAATTGACTAAAAAAGTCGTTTTTATATC
>NZ_MJXO01000058.1:0-882 GCF_001762835.1 Campylobacter sp. BCW_6466 | reverse complement strand
ATACAATCAAGAATTGCAAATTTCATCAAAATACTTGGCGGAGAACCTAAACTTTTATTAGAACAATTTTAAACACATAGACTTCTTCTTGAAGTCTATGCAAATACTCAATTTTAGAAAAATTAATTATTCAATAACGCAGCTTTTACTGTATCATTTGTTGCTTTGGCATATATAGTAGTAGTATTTAGATTTGCATGTCTTAGAATTTTTTGTATGACCACAAGGTTTATTCCTTTGGCTGTTAATCTCATGGCTAAAGTGTGTCTAAGCAAATGAAGTCCTTTTTTGCTGATCAAAGCTTTAGCATAAATATTATTTACAATCAAAAAAGCATTGCTTCTATTTAAATGTTTTCCTGTGCTAGTTTGCATTATGTAATCACTATCTTGGATATTTTCTTTAAAATATTCAAGCTCATCATCTACTTCTTTTTTAATAAATGCAAATTGTTCTTTACCGCCCTTGCCTATTATGGATATTTTTAATATTTCATCATCAACCTCTTCAAAATCACAAAGTTTTACATTTAAAGCTTCAGAAATTCTAAGTCCTCCATAAAGCATAAGTTTTATCAGTAAAGAGTTTCTAAAACTATTATAAACTTCTTTTTTTGCTTTTTCTTTCTCTAAAACATTATTTAGCCTTATAATTTCATTTTCATTAAGATAATTTAATTTTTCTTCTGATTTTTCTGTTCTAAATCTAATTTTCTTCATATCAAAGGAAAAAACAAACAAATCATCATTATTATCGCTTATAAAAAAAGCTAGTTAATACTCTCAAATAAGTTATTTTTGTTTTTTTTGATAGTTTATTGCCATTTTTTGAATTATTTTCTAAATAATTAAGAAAATTGACTAAAAAAGTCGTTTTTATATC
>NZ_MJXO01000057.1:0-2085 GCF_001762835.1 Campylobacter sp. BCW_6466 | reverse complement strand
TTTAGATGATATGGTAAAACACAAACAAAGTGATGAAGTTTTTAAAGTGTTTTATAAAAAAGATGATAAAATAAGATTGCTTAGAGTTAGTAATATGCAAGCTTTAAATCGTTTTGATAAACTTAAAGGTGCAACGACAAAAATAATTTTAGATAGTGGTTTTAAACCTGATAAATAAAAAGGATTAATATGTGTAAATATCAAGAATATATAGAGCAAATGAAAACTTTATTATTAAAAGGTTTTAAAGATGCCAAAGATGATAAAGTGTATCAAAAAGAACAGCTTGAACTTGCAGAAGCAGGAATTAATGATGGCTTAGAGGAGGATTAATTATATAATTAGCCATATATTTATATTAGTTTTTTTAAAAAACCGTTTTTACTATTCTTTAATCTTTTATATTGTATTTTGATTGTCTTATTTATGTAATTTTATATATAAAAAAAGTTTTTTCCAATTTTACAACAAAATCCTTTATGGTATAATAAAAATAAAAATTATATAAGAAAGGATACAAATGGCTATAAAAATTGAAATTAGCGGATTTGATAAGGATTTTTTACCTGTTTTTGAGAGTTTAGCTAAAAGCTTATCTCAAAAGCCTATTTTATCAATGTTTTTTCTTGTTTTTTAAGCAAAAACTTACGCATATCCTTTTTTCATTTTTTGTTTCTTTAACCTCTCAAAAAAATTTGTGCCTCATTAAAACTTGGAAATACATTATTTTTTCTTCCTGTGCAACTTTTAAAACGCACATTTCCGTAAACTCTCTCAACAATATATTCCTCAAATAGAGTGGCAATAATTTCTATGCTATAATAGCGAATGTTTCCTTTCTCAGTTATTCTGTGCAACAAAACATTATTCATAAAAAAACCTAATTAAAAATTATTTATTTTATTCAAAAAATCATTTTTAAACATTTTTTCTATAGCAAGCTTAATCATTTGATTAATTTTCTCATTTTCTTTATTTGTATTAGAAATTTCATCTTTGTAAGTAGGAATCATCATTTCTATCATTTTTAATGTTTTTTCATCAAATAATACTCTTTTTGGAATTAATATTTCATTTTTTTGAATATTTTCATTATTTATTGTATTTTTTTCCATTTTTATCCTTTATTTGTTAAAATATATAAATTATACCATAATTTTAATAAAAAATTGTATAAATAGACAAATAATGCAAAAATATAAATATTTTTATGGTATAATTTAAAATATATAACATAATCTTATTTCAAAATAAGCCTATTAAAATATATATTTTGATATTAACACAAGCAAATAAATATAACATAATTACCCATTATGTTATAAAAAAAGGATATAAATAAAATGAAACTTAAAAATACTACAATAAGCGAAGATTTAGAGCGTTGGATAGAAGCTTATTTGAAACATATTCAAGCATTATCCTATTCAAATAATACTTTTTTACTTTATAGGTGTATTTTTAGATCTTGTAGAATATTCTTTAGATTATCAAGATGAAATGCAAATAAACGATATAAAAACGACTTTTTTAGTCAATTTTCTTAATTATTTAGAAAATAATTCAAAAAATGGCAATAAACTATCAAAAAAAACAAAAATAACTTATTTGAGAGTATTAACTAGCTTTTTTTATAAGCGATAATAATGATGATTTGTTTGTTTTTTCCTTTGATATGAAGAAAATTAGATTTAGAACAGAAAAATCAGAAGAAAAATTAAATTATCTTAATGAAAATGAAATTATAAGGCTAAATAATGTTTTAGAGAAAGAAAAAGCAAAAAAAGAAGTTTATAATAGTTTTAGAAACTCTTTACTGATAAAACTTATGCTTTATGGAGGACTTAGAATTTCTGAAGCTTTAAATGTAAAACTTTGTGATTTTGAAGAGGTTGATGATGAAATATTAAAAATATCCATAATAGGCAAGGGCGGTAAAGAACAATTTGCATTTATTAAAAAAGAAGTAGATGATGAGCTTGAATATTTTAAAGAAAATATCCAAGATAGTGATTACATAATGCAAACTAGCACAGGAAAACATTTAAATAGAAGCAATGCTTTTTTGATTGTAAATAATATTTA
>NZ_MJXO01000056.1:0-16395 GCF_001762835.1 Campylobacter sp. BCW_6466 | reverse complement strand
AATGAGATTAAAGAAGCTCGTGCAGGAGAGATTAAGGTTTTAAGTGATGAGCTTGGATACATAGAGCAATGTATCACTACTTTTTGTGAAAATAACAAGCATGAATTTGCCGAAAAAAGATCTAAAGAATTTACCTTTGGCAAGATTGGCTATCGCTTAAGTAAAAGTGTATCTTTACCACGTGTGAAAGAAAAGCTAGAAAACTTAATCAAAGCCTTTAAAAGTTACAACCTTAATGAATGCATCATTTACAAAGAAGAACTTAATAAAGATGCCATTGTAGAGCTTGATGATACTACTTTAGTAAAGCTTGGACTTAAAAGAGTTGTAAAGGATAATTTTAGAATAGAGCCAAAGATTGAAAGCTTAGAAATTCAAAATTAAGAATTTAACAAGTCCGCTAAGGCGGATTTGATTAAGTTTTTAAAACTTAATTTAAAACAAAAGGATAAAAAATGTATGTCAATGTAAGCATAGATGCGAGTGATTTAGAAGATTTTTACGCTCATGATTTGGCTAAACTTTTTGAAGATTTAAGCACAAAAGAGCAAGAGGAATTCTTTGGAATTATCCATAAGGATATCAAGCCATTAGAAAGAATAAGAACTATTCTTTCTAATTTGTCTAATGATGAAGCACTTAAACTTTTTAAAGAACTTAATAATGAGTTTAAAAGCGATGAGGAATGGCAAAAAACTATAAAAAGCATAAATGGAGATAACAAATGAAACTACAAGATTTTGATTTTAGGATTTGGAATATACAAGAAAAACATTACATAACAAACAATCCATGCCTTGTTGAGTTTAATCATAATCCCGGAGAAATAAAAGCAGGTGTATTGCTTGTTTATGAAGATAGAGAACACGAGTTTCTTGAAAGTTGGTATGATGATATCGAAATCGAACTTTGGACTGGTTTATATGATAAACATGGCAAAAAGATTTATGAAGGGGATATCGTTAAAACTAAAAGTCCATACGATTGCTTTTTGGCAAAAGTTGGCATTCATAAAGAAGGGACTTTTTATCTTGAGAGTAAAAGTAGAGATTACATAGGCTCTTTAATTTATTTAGTTAAAGATGAAGGATATGATACCGAAATCATCGGCAATATCCACGATAATCCTGAACTTTTGAAATGTTAAAAAATATTAAAAATTTTAACATAAAAATGAAATATGTTAAAAAAGCCAAAAAATTTAACAAAGTCCATTGATTTAATGGGCTTGATTAAGTTTTAGCAAGGAAAAAAGATGAATTTGGATTTTTTAAATGAGTTTAAGTTAAAAAATAAAGATTTAAACGAGAAATTAGAGTTTTTAATCCCTGATTTTTTAGTTAAAAAAGCAATAACTATTATTTATGCAAATGGTGGAAGTGGAAAAAGTTATTTAAGTGCCGCCATTTCTAAAACACTTTGCAAAGATACAAGGGTTAAAAGCATCGTTTATGTTGACATGGATAATCCTTTAAATGTTTTAAATGAAAGAGGTTTTGGTGAACTTATTTTAAATGAAAGCAAATTCACTTATATTCACAGATCAAGCTTAAAAACTTCAGCTTATGAGCTTTTAGAAATGATTGAAGGCAAAGGCGTAGCAGGAAGCTATGAAGGGGTTTTATTTGTACTTGATTCTTTACGCAATTTTGCAGATATTGATAATGATACTAAAATGATGTCTTTAATGTCTTTACTCATGAATTTAAGAGAATGTGGGGCAACCATTATGGCTTTGCACCATTCTACAAAAGATGGCAGAGCTTTTAAAGGCTCAAATCATATTAGAAACTCAAGCGATTGCATGTATTTTTTACAAAAAGTGGCTAACTTAGAACAAGGCTTTGAAGTATTGCTTAGTGTGCAAAAAGAAAGAGCAGGAATTAAAGATCAAGCCTTTTTTATCAATACAAAAACCTTAAATATTAAAAACACCGACTTACAAAACGCTAAAATCAGCGATAAAGAAGAAGCTTTTATAGATAAAGTTTTAAAGCTTTTAAACGAAAAAAGCCTAAGCACAAGTGAGATTTTATCGGCTCTTGATGTCAGTAGAAGTGATAATTTTTCAAGGAATACTTTAGAGAAATTTAAAGGTGTTTTTTGGGAAAGTGAGCTTGGCGGAGAGAATGGTCGCACTTTTGTTTGGAAAAGTTTAAAAGCTGACAATAAAGACAGCAACGACAAAGAATTAAGCTTATTTGGGGATGAGTTATGAAATTTAACCCTCCAAGTAAAGAAGATTTAATTAAAGCCATTGATGAGTTTAATACTAAAAACTCTTGCTCTATCCCCTATTTTATAGCAGAAAGCTTTATAAATTATTATAAGCAAGATGATGGAAGGTGGCTCATGGCTAATAAAAAGCCTTTAAAATGCTGGAAAAGAGCACTTAATTCAACTTGGCTTCCAAAGTTAGCAAACAAATATAAAAACAAAGATAAACAAAAAGCTTTAGCTTCTTGGCTAGAAGAGGAGTTTTAATGGATAATGCAAAAGAGGCGCTAAAAGAGCTTTTTGGTATTAGCGAAGTTCAAGCTGTGGCCATAGAAAAACTTTATTTTAAAGCTAAAACACCAAAAGATATACTAGGCTTTAAAAAATACTATGATTTAACCATGCTAAAAAAACAATTTGTTGGCACAAGTTATGAGAAACTTTCCCTTGTGTGTGCCTTTGCAGAGCTTGATTTAAACTTAAGGTACAAAAATATAGAGTCTTTTTTAGAATGGCTTTTCATTTCATTTTCAAATCGTTTTATTTTTCAAACAAAAAAAGGAGATTTCTCATATTCTTTTGCACTTAGATATTATGATGGTAACATTGTTTATGATGAGTTAGGAAAGCCTGTTTTAAAGCATGTTGATTGTGGGGATAATCTTTATTTTATTAATGCTAATAAAGAGCTTTGTGATGAGCAAAGAAAACCACTGAATGTAGGAGAGTTTTATAATAAGCTAGTTGAATATATGTTTAAAAACCAAGATAAAATCATTTTTGATAATAAAATTGAAATAAGCCCTGTTATTAAAACTCAAATTCCTAGCCAAACTAAAATAAATAAAGATTACGAGCAAAACTATTTAGAATACAAAAAAAATCAAAATAAGCTTTATAATGCAAATATTGATAAATTCACTTCAAAACTAGAGCAAATTTTAAAGGCTAAAAAATGAATACTCAAAACACTTTAAAAAAGCACTTAATTAAAATCATTCATACCTTAAGAAAAGATGCTAATTTAAGCGATGATGAAAGCTATCGCTGGGTTTTAAATGAAAGATATGGCAAAGCTTCAAGTAAGGATTTAAGCATAGATGAACTAAGGGACTTTGCTATAACTTTGGGCTATGATGAAAAGTTTTTAAAAAAGCAAAATACCAAAAAAGCAAGGTATTTTAAAAAAGAAAACACTAAAAGCGGAAGGGCTACAAAAAAGCAACTTAATATGATACAAGCCATTTGGAGTAAAAATGCTAAAAATCCTACTCAGTGGGCTTTAAGAGAGTTTATTAATAATATTGTAAAAAAGCGACCTTTGCATCTTTGGTATTTAAGTATAGAAGATGCTAATAAAGTTATCCTAGGGCTTAAAAATTTAGAAAACAACAGCACACATTAAGCCAAACGAAGCTAATGTTGTCCCATCAAAACAAAAGGAGATTAAAATGATTTTAGAAATACATTCTTACGATGCAGAGTTTTTTTTAACCTTAGGCATAGAAAAACACTCACAAATTGCCTTTGCCGCAAAAAGAACAAGCCTTGAAATAATGCATGATGGAATCACTCATCAGATTAAAACTGATAAAGATTTTGGGATTTTGCTTAATGTGGTTTGTAATATCAGAGAAAAACTTGATGAGAGTTTTGATGAAGAAGATAAAAGCTTGGTTATTGATATAGATGAAATTGTGGCTAAAGTTTGCAAAGAATTAGAGTAATGCTCTAATTCTTTTTTCTTTCTCATCCATAGGGTATTGTTTATCCCAAGCTTCCATAAGTTTTCTTTCTTGGTCGGATAATCTGATATTATAAGTTTTGCTCATATATAAATAGCTTCTTGCAATCCAGCCTTTAGAATAATTTGCAGGATAAAATCTTTTTGCTTTAAAATCAGTATAAACCTTACAATTTCCATATTGAGTATATTTTAAATTAGTAGGAGTCTCAGCATATCTAAAATTGCTTCTATCCCCATTTATCTCTCCTATGGCTGGAACCAAGTTTTGTTTATCGCTTTCCATTTTTGCAAAAGTTGGATCATTTTTACAAGCTTTTCTGCCACCTTCTTTCCAGCAAGTTAAATGCTTTCCAAAGTTTTGGGCGGGCATAATATGCTCCCATTCTATGCGTTTGATTCTTTGGTTAATTTTTCCTTTTTTGGTGTATTCGTTTCTAGGAGCATATAAATCACTTTTAATCACTTCAAAACTAATATATTTTCCTTTTTTATTAACCTTAAAAGGTGCTTGACAATAAAAATCATACCAGTAAGAGCTCCCTAGATCATTATAAAATTTTACTAATTCTTTTTTGCTTTCTTCAAAACTTTTAGCATTTAATAAGCTTAAAGCAAGTATTAAAACGCTTATTATTTTTTTCATTTATTCTCCTTTTTATTTTTTAAAATTATACCCTACTAAATAAAATTTAGCTTTTTTGCTATAATTTGCAAAAACACTCAAATAGGACTAGCATTGCTTAGCAATAACGAATACTTTGAATATTTTATTGATTTTGTGAAAAATAACGACAAACGAGAAATCTTAAAAGAATTTGGCGGTGCAAATATTTACATACCAAGCTATAAAACCTTACTTAGAGATGAAGAATTAAAACAGGATTTTAAAACACTCATAAAACAGGGAATAAGCACTAAAAATGCAAGTGTGGAATGTGCTAAAAAATATGATTTAAGTTTAAATGCTGTGTATTTAATCACTAAAGAATTGAGAGAAAATTTAGAACCAAGTTTGTTTTAGCTCTCAAACTCCACACTAATTATATAAGCTTGGTCATTAAAACTATGACTCACGCTTTTAATACTAAATTCATAATGATCCATATTAATATCTTTAATCTTTAGTTTTCCACCTGCTCTTATTTCTCTTCCTATAAGCTCACATCTTCCATTTAATCCACCTTTTTGAAGCTCATTGAGTTTTGCTTGTGCTTTTTTAAAAGCTTCATTATCATTTTTTGGTTGTGAGATTTGCATTTTATATATATTCTCCCCACTTCCTACTTTTATGCTTTTTATCTTTGCCTCATTTATATCTTGCCATTCTGCTATTACGGCACTATATTCATTTCTAGCACTTTCTGAAATTTCTAATGAAATACATTCTTTTAAAGTTATTTCAAATAAGGGTAAATTTTCATTCTTACTTGTAATATTTGCAGCATTATCACCAATCTTACCATCTTTTGGTGTTATAATTAAAGTATTTTCTTTTACACAGCAAATAAAACCATAATCAAAGCATATACTATATAAGAATTCTAAATTACTTTGATTATTTTGTAAAATACTTACTATATTTTGATCCTCTCCACTTGTTTTGATTTTTAGATTGTTTTCATTTGCGATTTTTCTTGCTATGGTAAAAAGAGTAGTGTTTTCAAAGCTTCTTGTCTTTTTCTCTTTTATATTAACGCTGCCTTTTCCACTAAAATTAATAGCACTTGCTCTAACTTCAGTAGTATTTGAAGTATAGTTTTTGCTCACTACATTCACACTAAAGCTTCCACATTTATAAAGCCTTTCAAAGCCAAGCCAAAGCTCTAAACTATCCCCAAAAAGTGGCTTGGAATAAAGCCCAAAAACACTTAAACTTATCTCATCACTTTCAGCTTTTTCTTTATCTTCATAACTAATGCTAATAAGATTTTTAGAAAGTTTTTCTGTGATATCCTCACCTTTGGCAATAAGTTTAAACTTAGGTTTTCTTACCATAAAGCCTTTTCCTTGCTTTCTTTGATTTTAATACTAGGTAAAATCACTTTATCCCCTGTTTTTAAAAGAGGCTCTAATCTTGGATTGGCTAATAAAACTTGATTAAAATACAAAAGTGTCCCATAATGCTTATAGACTATACTATCAAGCCTCTCGTTGTTTTTAGCTATGTAAATCTTACTCATCAAAATCCCTTTCTAAATCCATGCTAAAGCTTTGTGCTACAAAGCCACTTCCATCTACAAATGCACTTCTGTTTTCATTTAAGGATAAAATCACAAATTTACCATAATACTTTCCATTAGCTCCTGTTAAGATAAAAGATCTTTGTTCTTTTGCCATATTCTCAAGCTTATCTAAATAAGTATTTCTATCCCCTTTTAAAGGTAAGGTTTTACCTTGTATTTTAATCTTTTCGCTTTCTTTAGAACTTGCAAATAAAGCATTATGATTATTAAGCCTATTTTGACTTTGTATGTTATATTCTAAGCTTCTTTCTAAATTATCAAAATTTAAAGCTTTAAACTCAAATTCTCCTAAAGCTAAAACCATTTAAACTCCTTTTTAGTTTCATCAAGCTAAAATTATCTTAATTAGATAAGGTTGATACCTAAAATGTAGTAGTAGGATAGTCCAAATTAATTGGGGTATGTATTGTGAGTGCAAGTCTCACCGCCTTATCTGATCTTAATATATGTCTTATTATCTTTATTAATCGCTTCTACTTTTCCTAATGTAACTATTGCATTGGTTTTACCAAACTTCTTTAGCTTATAATCAGGGGTAATTACAATTTTATTGATACGACTAGCATCTTTTTTATCTTCAAAGAAATACAATAAAGAATTATTTGCATTATCCCAATAAACTTCTTTTGCTTCATCTAAAACTTTAACAATTTGCTTGATTTCATCCGCGCTTAAAGCCTGATTATAACTTGCCTTTCTTTTAGGACTTGCGTGTAAAAGATTGTTTTTGCTCAGTGTAAAGTATAAGTCTTCTAAGTCTTTTTTATTAAGTTTTTCTAAAAACTCTTTGGTGCTTTTATCCATTTTACCTACTTGTATGAAATTGATAGGATATTTTTGATTATCTTTGATTAATACTTCATCCACCATATCATCTAAGCTTTTTTGCCAAGTGTAAAGTTCTTTTTGATGAGCAAAGCTTTTAACTTCTTTTGTTTTTTTAGCCGCTGCACTTAACATATCAAGCTTTATAAAGTTTTGAATGACTTCAGTGTTTTTTTGTTTATAAAGCTCATCTAAAAGCTCTTCATCGTTAAAGCCATTAAATTCGCTTTCTTTGGTATTTGAAGGTGGTATTTTTAGGCCTTTAACTTCACTTTCACCTACTTCTAAAACATAACACCTACAACCATAATCATGCATAGTTACATGCGGATAATGACTATCCCAAAAAGGATCATCTTTATGTAAAACTATGCCATCAAAGGCTCTGTGTTTGTCCCTAACCAAAGAATCTTTTTGGGTGCAGTATTTAAAATAAGGTTTAGTGCTTTTCATTTGATTTTCATAGATAGCTTTAGCTTTAGCTTTTCTTGAGTTTTCCTCAAAGATTTTTTTTAATCTTGCACTATTAAAATGAGTTTTTTTAACTTCACCTGTTTTAGGGTTTATAACTTCCTTTGAACCCCACCAACCTTTAGCTTTTAATTTCTCCTCTGCAATCTTACTCCAAGTGCTAAATTTATCCCCATTTTTAATAGCATTTACTAAAGTATCTTGCATATCTTTTAACAAGCTTTCATCCATAAGCTTAGCAATAGTAAAGACTTTTTTATGGGTTGAATATGAAAGTTCATCATAATCAAAACTAAGCTCTGGCTTTTTATTTTTTAAAAAATCAACAGCTTTAGTAGGTTCTGAAAAAAATCCTATTTTTGCACCTGTCATTTTAATCCTCCAAGTATCCTAAAATACTGGAATTATTTAAAGCTATAAAAAGATGTTTTTCAAACTCGCTTTGCTCTAAACTAGAAAAATTTTCTTTAAGTTTATTGAGTGCCTCGTTAAAATCTTTACAATCTTTTACAATGCTTTCAAATTGCTCTTGAAAAAACTTTGACATGCTCTCATCGACTTTTAAGTATTCTTTTTGTTCTAATCCTTTGTCAATAAAATCTTCTTCAAAGCTCTCTAACTTTACTTTGTTTTCAAAGACTTTTTTATCATTTTCTAAATCTTTAAAGTCTTTTTTTTTCTAAAGTCTCTCTTATAAGCTCACCTTCTACATTATAAGTGCTTTTAATGTATTCTTCATCAAAGCAAAAGCCCATGTTAAAAAGTTTTAAATCCCTTTCGCAAAGCTCACTTTTTGGTTCTGCTTCGCTAAAAAACTGCACATAGAGTTCATCTTTAAAATGATTGATTTCTTTGAAAAACTTAATGGCACGATTTAAAATAAAAAGAACAATTTGTCCATCTTGGGCGGCTAAATCTTTTCTTATTTGATTATGTGATTCTGCCGCTGCTAAAGAACCTCCGCTTACTTGAGAACTTAAATTAGCTCCTAAAACCACGCTTCTTATTTGATTATCTAAGTAATCTATTATTTCACTATAATTTGCCTTAGCCTTTGGCTGGATTAAATCAAGCTCTTCTTCTTTATCAATGACCGCACTATCGCCATTTAACATTTGATGAATTTCAAAGGCTAGTGCATCAGGATCGCTATCTGTTTTTGCAACTGCCCAAGGAGAGCCAAATCTTTCTAAAAACTCCATCCAAAACTTTAAACTTGCATTTTTAAGCTTTACTGGAAAATAAAGCTTTGTTAATAAGGCATCGCCATTTTTAAATAAAAAATTAGAGCCAAAAAGTCCATAAATTGCTTTTTTATCTTCCACAATTTCTTCACAACCATTGCCATTATAAACTAACTCATCATTTTCATTAAAGCCAAAATTTCTAAAATCTCTTTGTTTTAAGATTGGATAGTAAAAACCATCTTTTAACTTGTAATTAACTTCAAATACATTAAGCCCATAAAGATAGGTTTCTAAGATTTGACTTAATAAATCAGGATTGAAAAGATACTCAAAGCTTTCTTTTATTTTTTCGTTTTCACAAACGATTTGAAGCTCTTTTGCTAAAATCACACTCCTTCGTGATTGATGAGCTTGAGTAAAGCTTAGATCTTTAAAAATCATTCTTTGATCGTTCTCGCTGATTTTAAGCACATTTAAATAGCTTGAGTTTATAAGAGTGTTTATAAGACTATTGTTTTTTAATATCACTTCTCTTTTGGATTTGATTTCTTTTTTCATATTTTTCCTTTAAAAACGCCTTATTCTTGAAACAGAGTTAAAATGATGCTTTCTTCTTTTAATGCTACTTTTAGTTCTTGCTAATAAAAATGCTCCTGCTAAGCTATCAGGTGCATCATCATTTTTCCCTTCTGGAAATTCTAAAAGTTGATTTATAAGCATAGTTTGGCTTTTATGTAAAAAAAGCTCTTCATTTTCAAAAGCAAGGCTTAAGCTCTCAATGCGTTCAAACTTGCTAACGCTATTATTTTTACCACGCAAAGGCAAAAAAACTCCACTTTCTAAGCTTTTTTCTTGTAACCATTTTTTTAAGAAAAATTGACCGCCATTAGTTTCAATTTCAATCAAGCGACATTTATAAATCTTTTGAAGATTAAAAATGGTTTTTATAATGCTTTGTGCTTTTAAGATTTTTACGATGCTTTCTGCTACATAAAAACCCTTTGCACCTTTACCAATAATGGTAATCGCAGTAAAGTCACTTTTTGCTTTTTCTCCTGCTGGGTCAATATACATATAATACTGATTAATGGCGGGTAAATCATCATAAAAATTAATGCCATCAAGGCTAAAGATTTGATTTTCACTTCTTGGATTATTGAGTTGCTCTTTATTAAAAGCTTTTAGATTTTCAGCCCTTAACTTCATTAAATCCTCTAAGCTTTTGGCTTCTTCCCAAAGAACCTTAGCCCCTTTATCCATTAAAGCTTTATTTTTTAAATAAAATTGATGAGCGGTATTAAAATCAGTATTTCTATAAAGCGTGGCGTATTCATCCCATAAATCAAGCCTTTGTGGAAACTCTTCGATGGAACGGAAGACTTTAGGATTCCAAAAACCAAGCTTTAATTTTCTAGATAAAACACTATCATTATGTAAAATGGTTCCAATATAAAGCACATCTAAACTTCCATCTGCACTCCCTAAGTTTAAAACCGCTTCATCCACCCAATCTTCTAATTTATCCCTTTGATCTTTACTCCTGACATTAGTATCATTTTCTAAATCATCTAAAATAACTAAATCAGGTCTTTTAACCCCATATCTAACCCCACGAAGTCTTTTTCCACTGCCAAAGGCTTTAATCTTTACGCCATTATTGCTTACAAACTCTCCTACGCGCCAAGTCTTGCCAATTCCTACTACTTCGGGAAAATCAAGCTTTAAATGCGGATTATCTTCAAGCTCTGCTTTAATAGCTTCAAGCATTCCTTCCATAAGTTCGACCGCATCTGAAATCTCTACTATAAAGCTTTTATAATTAAAAACTAAGCACCACAAAGGAAAGAGTTGTGAAGTGTAGGTGGATTTACCATGAGCTCTTGGTGCAGCTATGGCGTGTTTTTCACCTTTGCTTTCTTTTTTAAGTGCGATTTTTGTAAAAACTTCATTTAAGTGCAAATGTAAGCCACATTCTCCTTTAATGGTAAAATAATGCGGAAAATAAGTTCTTGCAAAATAATCAAAATCCACACTCGCTCTTTTAATTCTTTCTTGTTTTAAAGTAGGATCTAAATGGCTTTCATGCAAAAATTGAGTTTTTAATTCATTTTTTAGCTCATCCATCCATTCTAAAAAGTCTTTTCTTTGCATAGCACCTTTTAGTTCATTTGGAGTGTTTTCGTGCTTTTGTTCGTTTGAGATTAAAAACTCATCGAGTTCTTCTTTGGAAAAAAGCATTAAATATCCATTGCTAAAATTTCTTTTTCTATCACTCCACTTTCTAAAAGTGATACAAGTTTTGCTACGCAATCTTTATCATTTTTTAAATGACTTATGATAATTTCAACCACTTTTTTAGCAACATTTAAACGATAGCTACTTGGATCTTCTAATCTTGCAACCTTTCTCATTTTTGAAAAGCTATCGCCTATCCTTGCAATGGCTTCAGTTTTCTTTTCTGCATTCATTTTTTCATCAGTATTTATATTTTCAATCGCACAAAACATTTGCTCAGTAAAGCTTTCATATAATGAGGCACTTTCTTTATCTTTGATTTTTGAAGTTAAAAGATTAGCTTTTTGCTTATCCCAATCGCCATCTTTGGCTTTGTAATTTCTAATCGTTTTTTCATTGCGGTTTAAAATTTTTGCAATTTTAAATATATCAAAACCTGCAATATAAAGTTCTTTTGCTAAATCTTTTAATTCATTTTTAGACTTCGCAGCGGAAGTAATTCCGCTTTGCGATGAAGGGCTTTGCCCTTTCAAAACCCCTAAAGCCCCCGTCCCACTTTGTGGGGTTAATTCTTTTTTGCTTTCTTTTTTAGCCATTTAATCTCCTTAAATCCATTCTTTTTCTTTTAATTTTAAACGCTCTAACTTTGTTTTGTGGAATAAAGTTATCTTCGTTGATTTCAGTTGGAATTTTTTTATTTGCCATTTTTAAAAGTAAATCATTAGCCCACTCTCTAATCTCTTCTAAGCTTTCTTTTGGAAAATCATTTCGGCGTTTTAATTCCATAATTGTAAGCTTTACACAGATATCTTTTAAAAGAGGAGTTGGGTTTTTAGGTATCTTTATAAAACTTGCAATATAACTTTGTGCATCATTAATAGCATCATCAATCACTTCTTTATCACAAACCCCATCAGCATTTAAATCGCTAAGCTCTGCTATGGCATGAACGCTTAATTCTTTGATTAAATCCTTTTCATCTATCATAAAAAAATGCGTTTTAGTTTCTGTGATAAGCTTTTCTTCTAAAATGTCTTGATAATTCATTTAAAAAAACCTTTTTTAATGTGGTTAAAATATGGTTAAAATCGTTTAAAATCTTTTTCTAATATCTTTTTAGCTTTAAAGGCATTTTTTGCCTTTAAAGCTAAAATTGTGCGTTTTACTCTAAAACAAGCTTAATAAGTCCATTTGGTCTGGTGCAAACTGGCATGGCTCTCATTTCGCCTACAATTTCAATTCCAGCCCCACGAGGTAAAATCTCAGGCTTAGAAACAAACATTAAACTTGGTGCTTTTCCTAAAGCATCAGTATGATTTGCTCTTGTATAATAAATGCGATTAGAATTATCCTTTGGCACAACCATACCCTCAGTGCCTTTTAAAAATTCAACGCTTTTTCCATTTGTATTTTTATATTTTGCACTATAACGGCGATATTTGGTGCCATATAAAATTAAGGACTTATCTTTCTCATCCCTACTTGCAAGATGATTTTTATAAAGATCTTCACTTAATGCCAAGTTAGAAATAGCCGCAAAAAGTTCATTTCCACAAAGCACTTCATAATCAGCACTTGTTCCAAATTCATCAATAATTGCTGAATCAATCGCATCACAAACGCTGGCTAAAGTCACACTCCCATCTTTTTTAACACTAATAGCTTTCTTACTTGCACTTCCAAAATCAAAAAGCACATTTCCTTTGCCATCTAAAATCTTGCCAAATAAAGCACCATTTGCCATATATTCAAGCGTAGTATTAAAGCTTTCTTTCATTTCTTTAACCAAAACCCCAAGAGCTCCACTTAAGCTTTTAGCCTGAGCTTCTTGCAATGCTAAAGACCTTAAAGAATTAATCTCACTCGCACTGATTCTTTTTGCTAATGCAAAGCGTGGTAAAGGTATATTTAAAATATAAGCGTCTTTAGTATTTTCTAAAGAATGTTCCCCATTATCTGAAATGCTATTTAAAACAATTCCAGCACCTTTTATAATTTCAACCCTTACAGTGCTCTCTAAACTTGGGATTTTATCCTTAAAAAAAGTATCACTTACAAAGCGAGGTGAAGCTTTGGTTTGATTAATAACTTCAGTTATTTTTGTACTTGAAAAAAGTTCCAAAAGTTGCTCTAAATCCATTTTTACTCCTTAGTATTAATAATTAAATTTTGCATAAAAGCCTTTTTAACTACACTTGCATGAACGCCTTTTAAATTGATTTCTCCTGCTAATAAAACCCCATAAACGCCGGATCTTAAAGCGTGATCTTTAAGCATTGCTAATTTAACATTTTCTTTTGCACTGATATCTTCATTTGGACATTTTTTAAAGCTTTCTCCAAAATCTTCGCTGATTAAAAGCGTTCCAAGAGCTAAGCTTTCATTAGTTTCAAGATCTATTTTCGCATTAATTGAAAACAAATCTTTATTGATAAAACTTTCAAGGCTTTTTGGCATAGCAATTAAAGGATCATTGCTTAAGCTTTTTGGTGTGACCTTTGATGGCATTTCTTCTCCTTCTTCATTTATAAATTCCTTAGCGGTTTCATTTTCACTCACAGCTTCTTCATCAGCTAGGTTCTCATCTTCTAAAGACAAAGCTTTAGGCAAGTCTTCATTTTCTAGGTTTTCATTTTCTAGGTTTTCATTTTCTAGGTTTTGGGTTTCTTTTTTAGCTTTAGCCATTTTTAATCCCCTAACATCATTTTCACAACATCAAACTCATTAGTTTTTGCTGTGTTTTTATTTGCAAAAACATTGTTTTTTGGAACTTGCACTTGATCATTCTTGGTATCTAAAAAGCTTTTAAAGCCTTCTAAATCCTTGCAAGCATAGGATATTGCCCATTCTTTTTGGGAATTAGCAATTTTGCCACTATTTAGAGCATTATCAACTAAAGAGCTTGCTAAGTTTTTAGCGCTTTCTTCGTTTTGTTTTTTTAAAGCTTCATTTTGTAAAGCGAGTGAACTGTTTTCATTTTTTAAAGCTATAATCTGAGATTCTAGCTCTTTGATTTTTTCATCCATTTTCTCTCCTTTGTTTTGATGAATATTATTTTTGTTAGCAATGAGTTCGCCTAGCTCATCAATAAATGGCGTATTAGTTAGTGCGACTGAGTGAAGCTTAGCTCTTACTAGTTCTCCACTTTTATTGTCTTTTGAATTAAATTCAAACACAGGGGATAAATAGCGGTATTGCTTATTTGCTATATATTTTTTAGCCTCTTCGTTAAACTCAGCCTTAGCCATTAAGGCATCATTTTCCAAATAAAGCTCTTTAATCCAACCTGCAGCAGGTGCTTTTTCATTTTTTAAGCTTTGATGCTCATAGTCAATAACCAAATCAATCTTTTTTTGATTAAAATTATCAATCATTGAGTTTAAATCTTTATCATCAACCTTAAACCTGCCATTATTATGCCCTTTCCACTCACCCTTAATTGCCACTTTTATGGGCTTATCATTGCTAACTTCGACTAAATTTTCTTTATTGATAAAAAGCATTTTAAATCCTTAAAAAATCATCTTTTGGTAAAAAGCTACTTTGCAAAGTTCTTGCATAAATGCTTAAATAGCCATGATCGCTTATTCCTTCGTAAACCTTTTTAAGATCTTTAAGCTCTATTCTAAAACCATTGCTAGGTTCTGCATTTAAAAGCACTTTATCAACAGCTTCTATTGCATCAAATAATTTATGCTTAGCATCAATTCTGTGTTTAGGAGCTTTTGATTTTGTATGGGTTAAAATATAAAGTTTCCAAGTTCCCACTTTATTTTCTAAATCTTTATAACTTTCTCCTTCAAAATCAAGCAAAAGCGAAGCATCTAAATTATTAATACAACTTGCTATGTTTTGGGTGTCTTCAAACTCGCCTAAATACATTCTTACTTTAAAATCTTTTAATAGTTCTAAAAGCTCATTTTCAAAACTTTTAAGCATTTTTCATCCTTTAAAAATTAGCGGCAATTTTAAAATGAGTTCTTTTTTTAATCAAGCAAATTATTTTTTCAAAGAGTTTTAGCACAAAATTTTTCTAGTTTTTGGGTCAGCTTTTTAACTAAACTTACGACATTTTAAAGGAGTGAAAATGAAAAATAACCCTTATTTTAAAGAAAGCGAATTTAAATGTAAATGCGGCAAATGTGAATTACCGCAAAATGTACCAAGTGATGAGCTTATAGACATTCTTTGTGAAATCAGAGAACATTACAATGCTCCTATTATTATAAATAGTGGATATCGCTGCAAAGAGCATAATGCAGAGATTGGTGGAGCCCCTAAAAGCCAACACACTATAGGAAGTGCAGCGGACTTTGTGGTTAAAGGAGTTAAAACAGAAGAAGTTCATCAATATGTTTTAAACACCTATGGCGAAAGAGGTTTAGGGATTGCCATAAAGCATAATTTTAATGATCCTTATGCTGGGTTTGTGCATTTAGACACTAGAGGCAAAAAAGCAAGATGGACTTATCCATAAGGAAAAGATTGTGTTTAGTTTTATTTTATCAAGGTTTTTAAGTCCTTCAAAAATAGCTTTTTTTGTTCTAATTGCTCTTTGTGGTTTTTTATATTTAAAAAACAATGCTTTAGCTTTAGAAAATGAAAATCTAAAACTTAAAGCTTTGCATTTTAGCAATGAAATCAATGTTTTTAAAGATAAATTAGCCCAGCAAAATAAAGCTATTGATAAATTAAAACTTGATTTAAAGCCCAAAGAGACTTTAAAAGAAGTTTTAAAAGTGGATAAGGTTTTTATTAAAGATAAAAGCTGCCAGAGTGAACTTAAAGCTTATAAAGAATTATTTAATATTTTAGGAGCAAAAAAGTGAATGATAAAATGAGAATTTTCCTATTAATTATACCTTTTGTTTTTTTAAGCGCTTGTGCTTCTAAAGATATTTTGATTAAAACTGAAATCAAAGAAGTTAAAGTTCCTATTAAATGCCCTTTAAAACTTCCTTTAAAGCCTTTAGACAAACAAGACTTAGAAAGTGCTAAAGAAATCTCTAAGTATTACTTAGAAGTTGAAAATATAGCCAAGCTTTGCACAGGAGAGAAAGATGAAAGAAAATAATAAAATGATAAATCAAAAAAGCATTGCAAAAGATCTTCTTATAGCTCTTTTATTTTCAAGCTTTGCTTTAGCTTTATTGTATGTATTTGAAATTTTTACAAGGAACTAGCAATGAAATTAGAAGATATATTTGTATATATGGTTTTAATGATAGTAAGCTTTATAGCTGGACTTGTAGGAATTGTAACAAAAAATAAATTAAGCAAAGCTCTTAATTTAAAAGGTAAATTTACACTCTTTTTAAAAGGTATGCTAGGTTCTATGTTTGTAGCATATCTAGTTTTTGAAATTGTAAATTATCTTAATTTTGGCATAAAGCTTAGCGTTGCAGTGGGTGGTTTTGCAGCTTATATGGGGACAGATGCATTGCTTAAAATTGAGCAACTTGTAGAAAAG
>NZ_MJXO01000055.1:0-8801 GCF_001762835.1 Campylobacter sp. BCW_6466 | reverse complement strand
AATGAGATTAAAGAAGCTCGTGCAGGAGAGATTAAGGTTTTAAGTGATGAGCTTGGATACATAGAGCAATGTATCACTACTTTTTGTGAAAATAACAAGCATGAATTTGCCGAAAAAAGATCTAAAGAATTTACCTTTGGCAAGATTGGCTATCGCTTAAGTAAAAGTGTATCTTTACCACGTGTGAAAGAAAAGCTAGAAAACTTAATCAAAGCCTTTAAAAGTTACAACCTTAATGAATGCATCATTTACAAAGAAGAACTTAATAAAGATGCCATTGTAGAGCTTGATGATACTACTTTAGTAAAGCTTGGACTTAAAAGAGTTGTAAAGGATAATTTTAGAATAGAGCCAAAGATTGAAAGCTTAGAAATTCAAAATTAAGAATTTAACAAGTCCGCTAAGGCGGATTTGATTAAGTTTTTAAAACTTAATTTAAAACAAAAGGATAAAAAATGTATGTCAATGTAAGCATAGATGCGAGTGATTTAGAAGATTTTTACGCTCATGATTTGGCTAAACTTTTTGAAGATTTAAGCACAAAAGAGCAAGAGGAATTCTTTGGAATTATCCATAAGGATATCAAGCCATTAGAAAGAATAAGAACTATTCTTTCTAATTTGTCTAATGATGAAGCACTTAAACTTTTTAAAGAACTTAATAATGAGTTTAAAAGCGATGAGGAATGGCAAAAAACTATAAAAAGCATAAATGGAGATAACAAATGAAACTACAAGATTTTGATTTTAGGATTTGGAATATACAAGAAAAACATTACATAACAAACAATCCATGCCTTGTTGAGTTTAATCATAATCCCGGAGAAATAAAAGCAGGTGTATTGCTTGTTTATGAAGATAGAGAACACGAGTTTCTTGAAAGTTGGTATGATGATATCGAAATCGAACTTTGGACTGGTTTATATGATAAACATGGCAAAAAGATTTATGAAGGGGATATCGTTAAAACTAAAAGTCCATACGATTGCTTTTTGGCAAAAGTTGGCATTCATAAAGAAGGGACTTTTTATCTTGAGAGTAAAAGTAGAGATTACATAGGCTCTTTAATTTATTTAGTTAAAGATGAAGGATATGATACCGAAATCATCGGCAATATCCACGATAATCCTGAACTTTTGAAATGTTAAAAAATATTAAAAATTTTAACATAAAAATGAAATATGTTAAAAAAAGCCAAAAATTTAACAAAACTCACTAATTAGTGGGTTTGATTAAGTTTTATTTAGCAAGGAAAGAAAAGATGAGTAAAAGAAATGGTGCTTTAAGGGCTTTTAAAACACTTTTAAAAGATGTTTTAAATGATGAAAATGGCTTTTATAAACACAAAAATGGCAAAGTAAATATAGCCAAGCTCTCTCGTGTAAGTGGGCTTAGTAGAAGCTTTTTAAAAAAAGAACTCTATATAAGAGGTTTGCTATGAGTCCTAAACAAGCAATGCTTAGAAAACAACTTCTAGCTAAAATACACATGCACAAAGAGTATTTATATTATAAAGAAAATAATGCTTGGCAAGATTTTTTAGCTTTAAGATTTGAGGTTTTAAGCTCAAAAGATTTAAGCATAGATGAGCTTAAAATCTTGCTTGATATTTTTGATGGTAAAATTAAAGATGATATAAACTTCGTACCTGATTTTAAGGGTAGATTAATGCTTAAAAAAGCTAGTTCTAATAAACAATTTTTTTATTTAAAAGCTTTATTAAAACAAACAAAAATGCCTATTTTTAGTTTTTACAAACTTTGTAAAAAAACTTTAAAAAAAGATATATACTCTCTTGAAACTCTTAGCAAAAAAGACTGCACTATAATGCTTGTAGTTTTAGAAAAGATTGCTAAAACTAAAAAAAATAATTAAAAATAGATATAATCCTTTAAAAGCTTTTTTAAAGGATTTATTTTGATCTGCCCTAGATGTGCAAATGAAAAAACTAAAGTCTTAAAAACTATAAAATCAGATACCAATGAAAGATTTAGAAGATGTCTTAAGTGCGGATACACTTTTATGTCTATTGAACTTATCAAAGTAGATAATTGGGCAAAATACTATATAAAAGAAACTCAAAAAGGACTTTTTGATGAAGCGCTTTGAATTAAAGGGTCTTGAGAATTTTTTAAAAAAATGTGAAAATCTAGAAAACGAACAAAAGCAGATTATTTTAAAAGAAATAA
Organism: Campylobacter sp. BCW_6466; assembly: GCF_001762835.1. Taxonomy (NCBI): domain Bacteria; kingdom Pseudomonadati; phylum Campylobacterota; class Epsilonproteobacteria; order Campylobacterales; family Campylobacteraceae; genus Campylobacter; species Campylobacter sp. BCW_6466. Next base: position 6,613 of record NZ_MJXO01000055.1, on the reverse strand, counting down.
TTGCTGAAGCACTTTATAAAGAAAGCAAAGAAAATCTAGAAAAAGAACAAGACTCTAATGCTAAAAAATGGGCACCTTTAAAGCAAAGTACATTAAATTCAAGAAAAGCACAAAAGATCATGCATACTAAAAAGCTTTTTGCAACAGGCTCTATGCAAAGCTCTTTACATAGTGGAGTGGAAAATGATAGAGCTTTTGTAGCACTTAATGCCAACTATAAAGGCTTTGCGTATGCCAGAGTGCATCAATTTGGCTCTAAAAATGTAATAGCAAGACCTTTTTTACCCATCGATGAAAATTTAAATATAAACAAAAGAGTAGCCAGAGCAATGGAAGAAGAAACTAAGGATATGCTTTGGACTTTGTTTAAGCAGACTTTAAAATAAACTTCAATAGACTATGGCATTTTATTAAAGGAGTATAAATGCCTAGTTTAGAGGAAATACAAAGTCAAATTTCTGATTTTTCAAATGCTAAAAATATTTTCTCAAGAAAAGAAATTAAAGCTTTACCAGATATTTTATGGGAGAATGAGAAGGTAAAAAAAGCAGCACAAGGCACTTATAATCTTGCTACAGGACTGCTAGTAGCTACTGATAAAAGATTGATTTTTATTGACAAGGGAATATTTAGCTTAAAGGTGGAAACTTTTCTTTATGATAAAATTTCATCTATTGAATATAGTACAGGCTTGATGTTTGGCGAGATAGTTATTTATGCTTCGGGTAATAAGGCTAAAATTAAAAATATGGAAAAAAACGAAACCAAAGAAATGGCTGAATTTGTTAGAGAGTGTACTCAAAATACTGATGCAAATAATCATATATCTACCACTAATAGTGATTTAACCGTAGAATTAGAGAGAATATCAAATCTTAAAGATAAAGGTATTATTACTGAAGAAGAATTTAAAACAATGAAAGAAAAAATTATAGCTAAAATGTAAAACTTGCAAAATTACTTAAAATCTTATATAATTATTTTAGCAAATAAGTTGTTATGCTCTTATAGTATCATCACGATGTGGCAGTGGGTCATTGGCTATAAGAGTTTAGCCACCTTCTTTTTTGCAAATTTATTATTTTTTATAAACAATTTTTCCTTGATTTAATACTTCTTTAAAATACTTATCGTTCTCGCTTAAAAACATAGTTTTATTATTGATTTGATTGCCTCTTTGATTTAATACCATTACAAGAGCTTTTACTCCATTATCATAAAAGTATTTAATATAAGTTTTTTTGGTAAAGCCTTTGTAGTAAGGGTCAGTATCCATGCTTAATCTAATCTCATCAGGATCTTTTACAAGCTTTGGCAGATAGTCGATATAAAAGTGGCGATTATTCTTTTTTATCTTAGAAATTTGTTTTTTCTTATCATAGAAAAAATCATCATCTAAGCTTATTACATCTCCTATTTTATCAACGAGTAAATCTTCTTTTTTCACATCAAAGCTTTCATAGACTTTGTCCATTAATTCTTTATCACTTAAATTTTCATAATTATGTACCTTTGGTAAATTCTCTAAGCTTTCATCTAGGCTTATTCTCGTTTCTTTTGGCATCTGTGAATTCTCTCTTTTATCATAAGCAAAGTTTTTAGAAGCAATACTTTTTGGATTTTCTAAAATTTTATATTTAGCCCTTGCTTCTTTTTCGCTTACTGCTATGACTTTACATTTACAATTATAATCATTAGGCGGAAAGGAAGTTTTCCAAAAAGGATCATCTCTGTGTATGGCACAATTGTGCATTTTTTTATGCTCACTTCTTGAATCTTCTAAAAGTGCACATTTATATACCCAGTAAGTTTTATAAGTATAAGTGCTAAGTTGCTTTGCTCTTGCTTTTGCGTAAGCACTTTGCATATTGGTATGATAAATTGTTTTTAAGCGATTTGCATTGATATTTATAGTGCGTTTTTCTCCTGTTTTTGGGTTTGTTATTTCTTTTTTACCATACCAACCTTTACTTGTTAAAAGCTCTTTTAAATTGTTTTTAAACTCATTAAAATTTCTTCCTTCTTTCATAGCTTTTTTTAATTCTTCGTGCAAATCATTTAATACATCTGTTTTCATAATGCCTGCTGCACTAAAAGCGCGATCGTGTGCTTGTTTTTTAATTTCGTGATATTTAAAGCTTATTTTTAAGCCTTTATTTTCTAAATAGCTATAAGCTTCATCTACGCTTTTGTTAAAAATATTACTCATTTCCAGTATCCAAAAGAGCTTGCATGGAAGCGAGAGCGATTTTTTTATCCAGACTTTCTTTTAATTTTTCAAAACTGATATTTGGGTATTCTTTAAAAATTCTTTCTTCTAATTCTTCATAGCTTTGACATTCTTCCCAAAAGGCTTTGATTTTTTCATAAATTTCATCACTTATCTCATCTTCTGCACTTGAGTTTAATTCTATTTTATCCTTGCTAAGACGATTATTTTTTTCTAACACTAAAGAGTTAAATGCGTAATTTTCAGTGCTTACTTCTTTTTTCTTTAAACCTTCAATTCTAAAAGTTTTTGCTAAAAACTCAGCAGGTATCTCATAACCCATACTAGAAATAGTGCTATAAACTCCTGCTAAGTATTGCTCATCGACTTCTTTGTTTGTATCAAAAACAAACTCAAACTCAGCTGGCTTTGCAAAATTAAGTTTTAAAATCTGCTCTAATAATTTTTGTATGCTTTTGCTTAAAAAAAGTGTATCCATTTCACCCACATTAAGACGCACTTCTTCGTGTACATTACCTAAGGCTTGAGTACCATTTTGCACTGCATTTCCTGCTAAAACTTGTCCGCTGATTAATTTTGAAATAGCTTCATCACAATACCTTAAAAAATCTGTAAAAGTAGAAGTAGAAAGCCCTGAGTTTAAAAGCTCGACCATGTCATCTTTGTTAAAAATTCCCACACTTGCACTTCTTAAATTGCTAAGTTGCATTAAAAGTTCTTCTATTTCTTTATCGCTGTTTGCATTGGTTGTTTTTGCAATGATAGGTGGCACACTTAAATTATCAAGATAAGAAATGTTTTTACTCATAGCAAGTTGCTTTAAAACTGCAATGCTTACAACATTATAAAAAAGGGATTGTTCTATGAATGAACCTGAATCGCTTGGATGTAAGTGTAAAAATATATCATCACACTCATCCACAAAAAGTTTTTTACTTTCGCTATAAATAAATAGCCTTTCTTTATCATCCATCGAAAAAAATCTCGGACTTATGTATTTTAGTTTTGGAAAAACATTTAAATCTTTTACCTTCCATTCAAGTAAAAAAGCAGCAAAACCATAAACTACTGCAGCACTCATTTCAAAGACGAATTTCCTAAAATCACTTTTTGATATATAATTTTGTAAAAATATTCTTTGAGTCTCATCTTTACAAGTAATAAACATAGGAAAAGAACACATTTTAAAACGCCTTTTCATTACTTCAGAGGCAATTTGTGGATCAAAGCGTTTAAAATAATCATAAATACTTATAAGTTCACTAAAATTCTCACTATTTAAAGCAGCGATTATACTATCAAAATCAACACTACTTGCTACGCTTTTTCTTGCTGTTTTATTTAATATTCTCATAAAAATCCTTTTTTAATCTTTCTTTTGCTAAGTATTCTATTGATTGCTTTATAATCTGCATTTGCTGCACTACAAGCGATTCTAAAAGCCATCTCACTTGCATCAAGCAAGTCATCATGTGCTGCTTTTGGATAGGTTAGCATTTCTTCGATAAGTAAATTTGAGTTATTGTCTATTAAAATCGTGCCGTCGTTAATGTAAGGTGCTAAGCTATCGATGCGAAGTTCTTTTGCGACTTTATTTTTAAGCTCACAAATACTTAGAATAATTCCCAGTTTTAAAGCCTCTTCTTTGAGCTTATCTTTGAAAAACTCTTGAAAGGCTATTGTTTCAATGGCTATTTTTACTATTTTTCCTAAGCTTAAGTATTTGATATAAAGCTTTAATATCACATCTATCATCTTGCTAGGAGATATTTTATAGCCACTTGCTTTTAAATGAAATTTATTTTTATCTACTTTTTTAAGCTCAGCAATGGCAAAATAATCGCCTTTTGCCTTACCAAGTGCAGGGTCAATCCCTAAAACCACAAGGTCAAAATCTTGTTCTTTTTCTATGATTTTATACTCGCTAAAAATAGCATTTTCAGTACTTAATGCTTTGTTTTGATATTCGCTAAAAAAACTTTGAGTATCAGCAAAATATTCTTTTAAAATTTCTATTTTGTTTAAATTTTCATCATCTAATTTAAAACCCTTTAAATCGCTTTTTAAAATATTGTTTTTATCGATTAAATCAAGTTTGTCAGGAAAGCTTAGCACAAGCGGAAAATCATAAATTAAAAAGCGTTTATCATCATTTAAACGATTTAAAAGACTATCTTGATGTAAAATAGTTCCAACGACTAAGTATAAATAATTTTCTTGTGTTCTTGCGACTAACTTTAAAATGGCTTTATTAAACCATTTATAAAGTTTATCCCTTTGCGTTTTACTTTCTACATTTTCATCATTTTCTATATCATCACAGATAATTAAATCAGGTCTTTTGCCAAGATAATTCGTTCCTCTTATCTTTTTACCACTACCAAAAGCTTTAATTTTTTTATGTATTTTAAAACTTGTAAAAACTATGGCTTCACTAGTCCATTCATCGCCTAGTTTTATTTCAAAATCATTAATTAATTTAGCATTTTCTTCAAGCTCTGTTTTTAAACTTGCTATACTTTCACTTGCAATGTCTAAAGTAGAAGATATAATTAAAGCATATTGCTTTTTATTACTTAAAAGCGAGTAAAGAGTAAAAAGTCTTACTAAAAGCGTTGTTTTAGCACTTCCACGATAAGCTTTAAAACAAAGATGATTATTTTTCTTTTCTAATTCATCAATATTATCATAGATAAAATTTCTAAAATTAGAGCTTTCTTTTTTGATAAAATTGATATGATGAGGAAAATATTCAAAAACAAAAGCCTTAAAGCCTTGTTTTAAAATCCTATCTCTTCTTAAATTTTTATCTTCTTTATGATTAAATTTTAAAGCCTTTAGCCTTGATTTAATTTCATTTATTTCTAACTTATCCATTTTTGCTTTCTTTTTATTTTCAAATATAGTTTTAAAAAGCTTTAAATTGCGTTTAAAACCTTTTAAAATACAAGGGTCAATATAAAGCCTTACAATTTATCTAATTTTTTATTTATAAGCTTTTCTACAAGTTGCTCAATTTTAAGCAATGCATCTGTCCCCATATAAGCTGCAAAACCACCCACTGCAACGCTAAGCTTTATGCCAAAATTAAGATAATTTACAATTTCAAAAACTAGATATGCTACAAACATAGAACCTAGCATACCTTTTAAAAAGAGTGTAAATTTACCTTTTAAATTAAGAGCTTTGCTTAATTTATTTTTTGTTACAATTCCTACAAGTCCAGCTATAAAGCTTACTATCATTAAAACCATATATACAAATATATCTTCTAATTTCATTGCTAGTTCCTTGTAAAAATTTCAAATACATACAATAAAGCTAAAGCAAAGCTTGAAAATAAAAGAGCTATAAGAAGATCTTTTGCAATGCTTTTTTGATTTATCATTTTATTATTTTCTTTCATCTTTCTCTCCTGTGCAAAGCTTGGCTATATTTTCAACTTCTAAGTAATACTTAGAGATTTCTTTAGCACTTTCTAAGTCTTGTTTGTCTAAAGGCTTTAAAGGAAGTTTTAAAGGGCATTTAATAGGAACTTTAACTTCTTTGATTTCAGTTTTAATCAAAATATCTTTAGAAGCACAAGCGCTTAAAAAAACAAAAGGTATAATTAATAGGAAAATTCTCATTTTATCATTCACTTTTTTGCTCCTAAAATATTAAATAATTCTTTATAAGCTTTAAGTTCACTCTGGCAGCTTTTATCTTTAATAAAAACCTTATCCACTTTTAAAACTTCTTTTAAAGTCTCTTTGGGCTTTAAATCAAGTTTTAATTTATCAATAGCTTTATTTTGCTGGGCTAATTTATCTTTAAAAACATTGATTTCATTGCTAAAATGCAAAGCTTTAAGTTTTAGATTTTCATTTTCTAAAGCTAAAGCATTGTTTTTTAAATATAAAAAACCACAAAGAGCAATTAGAACAAAAAAAGCTATTTTTGAAGGACTTAAAAACCTTGATAAAATAAAACTAAACACAATCTTTTCCTTATGGATAAGTCCATCTTGCTTTTTTGCCTCTAGTGTCTAAATGCACAAACCCAGCATAAGGATCATTAAAATTATGCTTTATGGCAATCCCTAAACCTCTTTCGCCATAGGTGTTTAAAACATATTGATGAACTTCTTCTGTTTTAACTCCTTTAACCACAAAGTCCGCTGCACTTCCTATAGTGTGTTGGCTTTTAGGGGCTCCACCAATCTCTGCATTATGCTCTTTGCAGCGATATCCACTATTTATAATAATAGGAGCATTGTAATGTTCTCTGATTTCACAAAGAATGTCTATAAGCTCATCACTTGGTACATTTTGCGGTAATTCACATTTGCCGCATTTACATTTAAATTCGCTTTCTTTAAAATAAGGGTTATTTTTCATTTTC
>NZ_MJXO01000054.1:0-3295 GCF_001762835.1 Campylobacter sp. BCW_6466 | reverse complement strand
GAACCTATATCAGCTCTGATTTGATCAAGATTTGTTATAGCAGTTTCAGCGATATCCATGACAGCCATAGCACCTTTAAGAGTAGTTACACCTGCAGTTTCATCGGTAGCACCCACAGCTGAAATTCTTAAAGCTGCAAATTGAGAATTTCCCGATTTCGCAGAAAAACCTGAACCTGCTGAAACCACATATGCTGCACTCATAGAAGCCGCCTTAGAAACAAATTGTATAGAAGCTGATAAAACAGCTGACATATTTTTTCCACTGCCTATAGAATAACCTGAACCTTTTGAAAAACCATTCGTACCACTCATAAAAGCAGAAACAGAACTTGCTACACCAACTAAAATTTGCTTAGCTCCGCCACCATTATAAGAGTTAAATCCCATAGCATCAGCATTAGCTGCTGAAATTTGACCTTTTGATTCTCTTAAAGATACCGAAGCTTGAGAAATCATATCCGCAGCACCCATACCTATAGCACTAAGATTAGTTCCACTTACATTAATATCCCTACCATCATTTTTAACCAAAGATAAGCGTCCATAGTTTTCTTTTTGCAAGATACCTGCACCAGCACCTATACTACCTGTGATTTTAATACCTCTACCATCAGCTGAAGTAAGAACAAGCTTACCATTTTCATCTTTAGAAGCTTGAACTCCGGTAGTGTCTTTAACAGAATTTATAGCTGAAATCAACTGGCCATTATTATCTCCGTCTTTATAATTAATCTGACCAATTATAACCCCATTGATAGCAAAGTCTTGAGAAGTAGTTCCTTCTTTTATAGCATAAGCTCCAACAGTTTTTACATCATAAGTTGCCCTAACTCCTGTTTTATCAGAGCTTTTATTAATCTCTTCAGCCAAAGCTCCAAGACCTGTTCCAACAGAGGTTGAAATCACAACATTATCAAATTTAAAATCTTCCAAACCATTATAGTTTTTGATAGTAAGTCCTACTACACCCGAACTCACACTTTGCGAACCTGTTTCAAATCTAGTTACACCGATTTTTGAAGACTGGGTTGCACCTATAGTTGCTTTTACTGTTTGATTTGAACTTGCGCCGATTTGAAATTCTTGATTAGTAAAACCACCGCTTAAAAGTTGTTTACCATTAAATGAAGTAGTATTTGCGATATTATCAAGCTCTTCCATGAGTTTGTTTATATCTGCTTGAAGCATGGTTCTTGTTTTTAGACTTTGACCATCTTGAGCGGCTTGAGTTGCTTTAGTCTTGATAGTATCTAAGATTTTAAGTTGCTCATCCATAGCCTTATCTGCAGTTTGTAAGATACCTATGGCATCATTACCATTGTTTATAGCTTGACCTAAAGTAGCTGCTTGAGAACGCAAAGAATCTGCTATCGCCATCCCTGAAGCATCATCTGCTGCGGAGTTAATCCTAAGACCAGAACTAAGTCTACTTAAAGACTTATCAAGCTCGTTAGCATTAACAACTGAATTTGCATGTGCATTTAATGCACCGATGTTGGTGTTTATCCTAAAACCCATTTTAAATCCTTTCAAAATATTGCATCGAAAAGATTAAAGCAAGAAGTGTTCCAAGTTTTAGTTTAATTAAAAATCTTTAGAGTTTAAAAAAGCCTAGTATTTAAACTAGGCTTGGATTTGTATATATCGCAGTACTTTAAAAATATGTAGAGCTATTGAAGCAATCTTAAAACATTTTGCTGACTAGAATTTGCCTGAGCCATAGCATAAGATCCACTTTGAGCTAAGATGTTAGCTTTAGAGTAGTTCGCACTCTCACTTGCAAAGTCTACATCTCTGATTTGTGATTCTGCTGATTTAACATTAACCTGAGTTACGGTGATATTATTGATAGTTGATGTAACTTGATTTTGTATAGAACCTATATCAGCTCTGATTTGATCAAGATTTGTTATAGCAGTTTCAGCGATATCCATGACAGCCATAGCACCTTTAAGAGTAGTTACACCTGCAGTTTCATCGGTAGCACCCACAGCTGAAATTCTTAAAGCTGCAAATTGAGAATTTCCCGATTTCGCAGAAAAACCTGAACCTGCTGAAACCACATATGCTGCACTCATAGAAGCCGCCTTAGAAACAAATTGTATAGAAGCTGATAAAACAGCTGACATATTTTTTCCACTGCCTATAGAATAACCTGAACCTTTTGAAAAACCATTCGTACCACTCATAAAAGCAGAAACAGAACTTGCTACACCAACTAAAATTTGCTTAGCTCCGCCACCATTATAAGAGTTAAATCCCATAGCATCAGCATTAGCTGCTGAAATTTGACCTTTTGATTCTCTTAAAGATACCGAAGCTTGAGAAATCATATCCGCAGCACCCATACCTATAGCACTAAGATTAGTTCCACTTACATTAATATCCCTACCATCATTTTTAACCAAAGATAAGCGTCCATAGTTTTCTTTTTGCAAGATACCTGCACCAGCACCTATACTACCTGTGATTTTAATACCTCTACCATCAGCTGAAGTAAGAACAAGCTTACCATTTTCATCTTTAGAAGCTTGAACTCCGGTAGTGTCTTTAACAGAATTTATAGCTGAAATCAACTGGCCATTATTATCTCCGTCTTTATAATTAATCTGACCAATTATAACCCCATTGATAGCAAAGTCTTGAGAAGTAGTTCCTTCTTTTATAGCATAAGCTCCAACAGTTTTTACATCATAAGTTGCCCTAACTCCTGTTTTATCAGAGCTTTTATTAATCTCTTCAGCCAAAGCTCCAAGACCTGTTCCAACAGAGGTTGAAATCACAACATTATCAAATTTAAAATCTTCCAAACCATTATAGTTTTTGATAGTAAGTCCTACTACACCCGAACTCACACTTTGCGAACCTGTTTCAAATCTAGTTACACCGATTTTTGAAGACTGGGTTGCACCTATAGTTGCTTTTACTGTTTGATTTGAACTTGCGCCGATTTGAAATTCTTGATTAGTAAAACCACCGCTTAAAAGTTGTTTACCATTAAATGAAGTAGTATTTGCGATATTATCAAGCTCTTCCATGAGTTTGTTTATATCTGCTTGAAGCATGGTTCTTGTTTTTAGACTTTGACCATCTTGAGCGGCTTGAGTTGCTTTAGTCTTGATAGTATCTAAGATTTTAAGTTGCTCATCCATAGCCTTATCTGCAGTTTGTAAGATACCTATGGCATCATTACCATTGTTTATAGCTTGACCTAAAGTAGCTGCTTGAGAACGCAAAGAATCTGCTATCGCCATCCCTGAAGCATCATCTGCTGCGGAGTTAATCCTAAGACC
>NZ_MJXO01000053.1:0-4435 GCF_001762835.1 Campylobacter sp. BCW_6466 | reverse complement strand
CCTAAGCTGTCAGCTCTCTCTTGAAGGTATTCTTTCGTCTTATCGCTAATTCTTAATTGTATAGGATTGCTCCCCTTACTTTCTTTCTCTTCTACCATTTTCTTTTTATCCTTTTCTATATTTTTCATTTTAAATCCTTGTATTTAAATAAATTTAAATAAATTTAATTTTTCAAGTTCTTCTTCTATAAATTTTTCATTTATTTTTATATAATTTGCTTTTTCTAATCCATAATAAAGCATTTTTTCATCATAATCATTGCCTCCAAAACCATCTGTTACAATTTTAAATCTATCTTCCCATTCAATTTCTTTATCTTTTTGGAAATATATGTTAATCATTCCTTTTCTTTTTTTATCAATTATTCTTATGAAATATTCTTTTGTTGTTGAAACTAACAAATTTTCAAATTGTTTGTCATCAATGATAAGATTTTTATATAACTCATTTAAAAAACAAATAAGCACAAGGTAACTTCCTTTTTTTATTGAATGCTTCCTATCTTTATCAAATAATTTTAATTTATCTTTTATATTTTTTTTAAATTCATTGTTTCTAAATACATTATCAAAAAAAATTTCCATTTCAGCATTTTTTAAATTATTGAAATGCTTTAAATTTACGAACTTTGTATTTTCATTTCTTGCTAGGGTTAAAATTGCAAAAAATTTATCCATATATTTTTTTGCAATATCATCAATATCATTTTGTAAGGAATGAAAAAAATACTGATTATTTTCTTGTATATTCTCTAATAACATTTTAACTCCTTTTTTTCTTGCTAACTAAAATTTTTTATGCAAAAGTTTATACTCATCTTCAATTGATTTACTGCAAAGAATGGTGGTTATATATTTTAATTCTTTAACTTTTAGTTCTTTTAGAAACATAAAAAATTGTTTTGGGCTTAAATTTTCATTATTGCCTAATTGAAAATAAGGAATTATTTTTATATTATGCTTTTTAAAAAAATCGGGGATTATAAAATCCCAATTTTTAAAATCAATCTTGATAGTTTGTTCTGCTAATTCTTTGAAAAATGGGGTTTCCATAAATAATTTCACAACTTCCATATTGTTTTCCACTTTTGGATTATTAAGAAATTCATCAAAATATTCTTTTCCTACCCACACTCTAAGCGACATTTCAAAATAATCATCGCTATCATATTTCTTTTCATTTTTATAACCAAATATAACTCTTATTACATCGTTTTCTATAAACTCTTTATAATAGTCTTTCTTGTCCATCATTGCAAGTTCCATCATTAAATTGCTCATTTTCTTCTCCTTTGAAATTTATATTCTTTATTGGAATAAACATAAATCTTCATCTAACTGAGTATTTATCCTACTTTTGTTGAGATTTCTTTAAACAATATTTGCTCTCTTGTTTAAAGTGTTTTCCATACCTTGAGAAATCATTTCACTTTGTTTTCCATCAATACCTACTAATGATAAAGCCCATGAAGGCCCTTTAATAATTAAATTCCACATAATTACCGCTGAAGCAATTTTTGCAAATATAGTTAATAAGCCTGTGATTGCACCTATAATAAAGTTAGTGTGAAAATTATATACGCTAGTTTTAATTCCTGTAAATTGTTCTACAGAAACAAATAAGAAAAATTCGTCTACTAAAACATTTATAAATAATGATAAATATATAAAGAGAATAATTAATACGGGTTTTAAAAATATAGCCATACCATTAATTAAGAATTCAATAATTTTATCCATTCTTTTAGTTGCTAAGGAGAAAGCTACAACGAATGGTGAAATATAAAAATATTTTATCAAAGAAACTAAATAAGATACAAATATTATAATAGAAGCTGTAGTGCAAACCAATAATGGTATTTTTTGAAAAGTCCATTCTATTAACATTATAGCTATAGCATATCCTGTAATTGTTGAGGCAACTGTTCCTGTTATGTATCCAACGATAGCTCCACCTACTGTTCCTATGATTGGCACAGTAGAAGCTGCTGCTGCTTGAATTACAGCCATGAATTTTCCAGTATTTTCCATTACAAAATCTTTTATAGTTGAAGCTCCTGGTAACATCATCCATACTAATTTACCTGCTATCCATCCTAAAGAGCTATCTGTAATATCATCTTTACTAATTTCAATATCTCCTTTATTTATATTTTCTTTAGTGTTTTGAATATTTTTTTTAGTTGCTTTAATCATCCTTTCTTTTTGTTCATCTTCATCACCTTGCTCTTCTTTAAACATAGTTACTTCTGCTAAAATTGCACTACTTGGCGTAAATAAAGAATTTATCCATCCAAGTTGCATTTCTCTTACTGCAAAATAAGCATCAAGATTTTTCATTTCATTGATTTTTTGAGTGTTATCTCTTAATTTATCAATTTTTTCCATTTGAGAATTTATTTTAGTTATTTCATTTCTTGCTTTTAAAATATCAGCTTCTAAAGCTATACAAGCTTCCAAGGAAATATCGCCATTTTTTCCTGCCATATCATTACTATCTTCAGCTAAAAATCGTTTTATTTTTTCTTTATCTTCATCTGTTAAAGAAGTGATATAGCTTTCTCTAATGGCAGATAGTTGGTTTTTATATCTTAAAGAACAAGTTTTTTTATAAATTTCATCTCCTTGACTTATAAGAAACTCATTTTCTTTCTTTTTTTCTAATAAGGCTTTAATACCTTGAATATTTACTCCACCTATACTTTTATAAATTTTATCCATATAGGTTTTTCCACCAATTGCACTAGCCATATCTGCAATATCTGTTGATTTTAATGCAAAATATCTAATGACGTTTTGCATAATTGTTGAGTGAGCTAAACCATTTCCTTCGGGTATAGGCATAAAAAATGTTCCTATCATAATCATTGGAATATAAAATTTATGTAAAAATTTTTGCTTTCCTTCATTTTCGCCCCTATTTTCTAAGTAAGCTTGAATTTTTTCTGCACTAATTGAAGTAAGAAAAAATCCACCAACTAAAACAAGAATTAGAATTTGTAAATGTTGATAAATTTTTTCATTGGCTAAAAATAGATTTGAAAAATACGCCATATTGTTTTTATTAAAACCATCTACAGCTGAAGTTTCTTGCAAACTTATACTTGAAGTAGAAAATCCTTTATTTTGATTTAAAACAGAATTTGGAGCTATCAAAAAATCCATAAAACTTTGATTTTTTTGTATAGTTTTAATGCTAAAATTATCTATACCATCTTTTAAGGTTAATTCTCCTAAATTATAAGTTTTTTCTCTATCAATAATATTTGGATTTAAAGTTGCTAAAGCAACTAAATATTTTGCAAAATTAATTTTAGTATCGCTTGGCGTCCATTTAATTATACTTTCTAAATTAATTTTTCTATCTATATTTTCATAATTTTTTAATTCAGTATCAAGTCCTGTATACACTTGTTTAGCACAAGATAAATTAGTTTTTGAAGCATTAAATTTTAAATCTAAATCAAAATTTTCATTTTTATAAACTCTACAAAAAGTTGTCCCATTTTTAAAATCAAATCCTATGATTTGAGTTCCATATCCGCTATTAACCTTTCTACACTCCCAACTACATCCATTTTTAGAATCTATGTCATCATCACTATTAGGAAATATTTTTTGCATTTCTTCTTTAGTAGTTTCAGAAACAACTCCTTGCCCATTATTTGTTCCTTCTGCAAATAAGAAATTAAACAGCAATAAAAATAAAATTATTTTTTTCATTTGTATTTAACCTTTTGCTTATAATTGTTTTGAAAATTATTTTTAGCATTTAAATTAGGTTCGCCATTTAATTCAGGACACATAAATTTACAACCATTTTTCCATTCAGAACAACCATACCAAAATTTGTTTTTTTCATTTTTACTTTCTCTTTTTATTAAGTTTCCTTGATTACATTGAGGACATTTAAAAGATGTATTTAAATTAGTGCTTTTATTTTCTAATTCAGGTTTTCCATTAACAGATTTCGCCTTAAAATCACAACCATTAGAATACTCAGAACAAGAAAAGAATTTTCTAAATTTTCCATTTATTTCTCTTAAAAAACCTTTTTGACATTTAGGACAAGTTATTTTTTCTTTTTCTTCATTAGAAACAATTTTTTTGTTTAAACTCTTTTCATTATCAATTATTTTTAAAATAAAATCATTAATTGAATTTAAAAAATCGCTTCTTTTTAGTTTTCCTTCTTGTATCTCTTTTTGAGATTCAAACCATAAAGCTGTCATGTCTGGATTTGTCAATATAGGATCTAAATTTTGGATTAAATTAATTCCAAGTTCTGTAGCATTAACAACTTGCTTTTTATCCTTTGAAACTACAATATAGCCTCTGTTTATTAAAGTTTCTATGTGATTACTTCTTGTTGCTGGAGTTCCTATTCCGCCATTTTCGCCTTTTTTATCTTTATCTTTTTCTATTAAAAGTTTTTT
>NZ_MJXO01000052.1:0-2549 GCF_001762835.1 Campylobacter sp. BCW_6466 | reverse complement strand
AATTTTATTTTGAAAGGAGTTTGTATGAAAAATAATACAGACAAATTTCTAAAAACTAGCACACTTACTAAACCTACAAGAACTACACTAAAAGCTCCATTTGCTTGGGTGGGTGGTAAAAACTATTTAGCTAAAGAAATCATCGCTTTAATGCCTGAGCATAAAAGCTATATTGAAGTCTTTGGTGGAGCTTTAAGTGTTTTTTATCAAAAAAGCGCTTCAAAAATAGAAGTCATTAACGACATTAACGACGAGCTTATTAATTTACATCTTTGTATAAGAAATAAACCCCAAAGTCTAGCAAATGTGCTTAATTCTATGATAATAAGTAGAAAAATCTTTCATATGCTTAAAAATAAAGAAATTAAGCCAAGAAATGACTTAGAAAGGGCTGCTTTTTATTTTTATCTTATCAGTACTTCTTTTGGATCAAGTATGGGACAATTTGCTATGAGTAAACAAAGAGCACCCAAAAGATTATATAGAGACTTTAGCTTACATACAAAAAGACTTAAAAATGCCAGTATTGAAAATAAAAGCTTTGAATATATTTTAAAAGAATATGATTACAATGAAGCTTTATTTTATTTAGATCCACCTTATGTAGGGACTGAGAATTATTATAAAAACACAGGAGGTTTTGGGCTAAAAGAACATGAACTTTTATGTAATTTGCTTAAAAATATCAAAGGTAAATTTATGCTTTCTTATAATGATTGTGAGCTTATAAGAGAGCTTTATAAAGATTTTAATATTAAGGAATTAAAAGTAAGGTATTCTTTAAATAATAATGTTTTAAAAAGAAAAGAAAGTAAAGAGCTTTTGATTATGAATTTTTAAAAGCTAAGAGAATATTTTTATATTCTCTTTTATTTTAGCAAAGAGCTTAAAAACTTTAGAGCTTCTTTGCTAAAATCTTTATTGCTTTCTTCTAGATACTCTTTATCTAAAATAGCACCGTATTTTAATAAAAGTAAAATCGCTCCAAAATTATTATGAGTTATTGCATAAAACATAGGTTCTTCGCCCATGCATTCTTTAGTTGCACTCATACCATTTTTAAGATATTCTAAAACAAGTTCATTGTTATGGTTGCAAATTGCGTTTATAAAAGTCTTGCTAAAACCTTTTTTGATATCTACTATTACTTTACTCATCTTATCTCCTTTTGTTTTGATAAGACAAGATTAGCTTTGCTTGGCTGAATGTGTGCTGTTGTTTGACATCTTTTTGAAATCAATTTGTATTAACCCAATCTTGCACCACATTTAATAAATGATTATAATCACTACTCATGGCTTCTTTTTGAAATTTACTTATTTCTTCTTTGCTTACACCTGCTTTTTTTAAAGCCTTGCTTACTCTTGCTAGAATACTAAAAGCATTGCCATCTTCGCCAACTAATTTCACATAAACATTAGGATATTTCATCTTTTCTCCTTAAAATTCACAAAAGGTACTTTTTAATTCGTATCTTTGTTTTTCATCATTATATTTAACTACAAATTTTCTACCTATAATATATCTTTCAAACAAAGGAACTTGTATAAGACTTTTATCTTCATTCATCTCAAATCTTTTAGCGATTGAATAAGAGTTTATGCCCATATTATAAATAGTCATAAGCTCTAATATATTATCCCTAGCAAGATAATCTTTTTCTTTTAAAAGCTTTTTGTACAAAATCCTAAATTCACTCTCTAAATCTTGTATGATTTTTTCTTTTAATTCTTTATCGGTGTAATTTTTGATATCTTTCATGTTTATCTCCTTTTTCGATAGAACAACCTTGTGTTTTACACTCTCTGTGAGATTAGCTTGACTTAGCTTATTGTGTACTGTTACATCTTAGAAAGTTCTCCAATTACTACACCAATTAGTAAAAAATCTCCATTTTTATAAAATATATCTTTATATAAAGGATTTAAAGAGTGTAAAATCACTCCATCATCTTGTTTTAAAACTTGTTTTATAAAAAGTCCATCTCTAGCATTAATCACACAAATGCTTTTATTTTTAAAAGCCTTATTCCTATCTATTGCACAAATTGAACCATCTTTTATAAGTGGTTCCATACTCTCTCCATAACAAATGATAAACTCACATTCTTTACTTCCAAAAAAGTTTAAAACCTTTTCATCGATGATTAAATCAGAGCTATCAATCAAATCATTTATACCACCTCCACCTAAACTTGCATTTGTTTTATAAAGCTTTAAAATTTTATATTTATTCTCACATTCTAATTGATCTTTTGGGGAACTTCCATAGAAGAAATAATTAATGCTTATATTCCTCTCATTTAAAAAGTTTAGGATTTGTGGATAAGGAATGGAGTTTCTAAATTTCATAGAATTAAAAGTATCAGGATGGATGCCTAATTCTTTAGCTATATCTTTGGTTTTTAAATCTCTTTTGCCTTCACTTGCAAGTATATCTTTTAATTTTTCAATCACTTCTTGCATTTGCATTTTAATTCCTTTGATTTTAATTTCAAAGAATTTAAACATAAAATTTCAAAAAGCAATTAAAAACTTTTGATTTGAAAG
>NZ_MJXO01000051.1:0-19989 GCF_001762835.1 Campylobacter sp. BCW_6466 | reverse complement strand
AAGCTCTAAATAATCATCAGGATCTAAAAACATCAAATACTCACTATTTGAATGTTTAACACCATTATTTCTGGCTGCAAAGGTGCCTAGGTTTGTTTTATTATGGATTATTTTTATTCTTGTATCTTTTTTGGCATATTCTTTAGCTATTTCTATACTTTTGTCATTTCCACAATCATCCACAACGATTATTTCTATATCTTTAAAGGTTTGATTTATGCAACTTTCCAAAGCTCTTGCTATATATTTTTCTACATTATAGGTGGGTACAATTATTGAAATTTTAGACATTATTTTTCTTAAAAAGTTTTTTAGGATGGCGCAAATAAAATATTGCTTTATTTTTTATATTAGCTAAAAGAAGAAATTTATCATGATATTTATCATAAAAATTAAAATTATAATTTAATTTAAGACATAAAGTAAAAATATTGTGCTTTTGAAGCAAAAATCCATAAACACCATGCTGATAAAAATGATTTTTATTTAAATCATATGTTTTCCACATTTCGGAAAATAAGTGTAAACAAGGTCTACCTGCATCAAAAACTTGTCCCTTGTCTATAAAATTTTTAACTTTATACCACGGAATTTGACAAGTTTGTTTATAATCCCATTTATATTTACCTAAATTCCATTTTTCAACCTGTTCTGCTAAAAACCAAGGACCTATTACTCCCCAAGGAATAATTTTTTTATTATCTATAATCTTTTTTGCTTCTTGTATAAGATTTTTCCCAAAATCCGAATTTTTAGGAAATTTTAAAAATGATGTTGTAATTCTTGGTTTAGTTTCATCTTTGTCAATCTCCTGAGTAAAAATATATTCTTGACTTAAGTCCATATGATTTAAACAAACCATATCTAAATCTACCCAAAGAGCATCTCTTTGATATAAAAGATTAAACCTAAAATAATCCGAAAAAGCAGCCACTCCAGCTCCTCTATCATCACTAAAATATTCTTCAAAAGGCACAATCTCATTTGCATCTTTAAGCATAAAATTATCAAACAACTCTTGGAATTTTAAAAAGATTTTATCTTCTAAATTATAAGTATACAAATGGAATTTATATCCATGATCAAGCCAAGATTTAATCGTAAGAATTTCCATCAAACCTATACCCTTATAGCCTTTAGGAGTATACCAAAAACTTGAAATTTCAGTCATTATTAGCCTTCTAGTGTTAAAAAATACGAAAATTTAATTATATAAAATCTAATCTTAAATTCTATTTTTTAAATCCATCTCTTCTTTCTTTAAAACCTCAAGCAACTTTTGATGAAAGGTATCATTTTTAAAGTCTAAAGAAAGCTTTTTTATCAGCTCATTACTTTTCTTTTTATCGTAATAATTTTGATTTAAAATTTCTTTATTTTTGTTTTCATATCTTCCATTTGGATTAAATTCATAATGATAAATACAAGTTTTAAAAACGGCTATTTTCTCACAAAACATAAAATAAACATAACAAAAAAGCACATCTTCACCATAACTCAAACGCTCATCTATTTTAATTTTTTCAAAACTTTTTAAGATGATATCTCTTCTAAAGCACTTCGCCCAAACCGACCAGCAAAAATGCCTTTGTTTGTTTAAAAATTCTAAAATTTCCTTTTGATTAAAAACTTCATCTTGTTTAAAACGATAAAATTGCTTGGTTTTTACCCTATGCACAAAGGCATCAAAACAAAGCAAATTAAAACCTTTTTTCATCTCTTTAAACGCTATTTCACAAGCATTAAGCGTCAAAAAATCATCACTATCTAAAAACATTATAAAATCAGAACTAGAATGCAAAACCCCCAAATTTCTACTTGCAAAAGTGCCTAAATTTTCTTCATTTTGAAAGATTTTTATTCTTGGATCTTTTTTTGCAAATTCTAAAACAATATTTAAACTATTATCTTTACTTTTATCATCGATGATCAAAATTTCAATATCTTTTAAAGTCTGATTTATGCAACTTTGCAAAGCTCTTGAGATAAAATCACAAGAATTAAAAAGCGGGATTATGATCGAAAGTTGTGGCATATTTTTCCTAAATTTTGTTAAAATAATAAAAACAATTCTATCAAAGTTTAGGAAATTTATGAAAATTTTTATACACCTTCCCACTTGGCTAGGCGATGCAGTGATGGCTTCGCCTGCTTTATACACCATAAAAGAACACTTTAAAGATGCTCAATTTATCCTTTATGGCTCTTTGGTTTCCACAGCACTTTTTAAAGAATTTCCTAATTCTAAAATCATCATAGAAAATAAACAATCTCGCTATAAACAAGCTCTATCTTTACGCAAAGAACTTGGTAAAATCGATCTTAGCTTTGCTTTTAGATCTGCGTTTTCTTCTAAGATTATCTTACATATTCTTAAAACAAAACAAAGATATTTTTTTGACAAAAACAAGCACAAAGAAGAACATCAAGTTTTAAAATACCTTTATTTTATAGAAAACTCACTTAGTATAAAAGCTCATTTTAAAAACTTAAAACTTCCCTTTAAGCTAAAATTTCAAAACCCTCTTGTCTTAAAAAATGGTAAAAAAATTCTAGGACTCAACCCTGGAGCAAGCTTTGGAAGTGCAAAAAGATGGGATGCGAGTTATTTTGCTAAAGTGGCTTTAAATTTCAGCCAAAGTCATGAAATTTTAATCTTTGGCGCAGGAAAAGCCGAACAAGAACTTTGTAATGAAATTTATCAAATTTTAAAAGAACAAAACATAAAAGTAAAAAATCTTTGCAATAAAACCACCATCAAAACCCTTTGTCAAAATATCGCTTTTTGCGATCTTTTCATCACAAACGACAGTGGTCCTATGCACATAAGTGCGGTTTATAAGGTAAAAACCGTGGCTATTTTTGGTCCTACAAAATTTACCCAAACTTCACCTTGGCAAAATCAAAACGCAAAATTAGTGCATTTAGATCTAGCTTGCATGCCTTGTATGCAAAAAACCTGTCCTTTAAAACACCACAAATGCATGAAAGATTTAAAGCCTGAAGTGATTTTAAAAGCAATTCAAAATTTAATTAATATCTAATTTTTTCTTAACATAAAAAGTATAAGATAGTTTTAAAATATTTCTATAAAGTCTAAAAATTTCTCTAATAATTTTTCTGTAAAATTTAGTCTTCAAAAATAAACGTCCAGCTTGAGAAATTGAACTTTCTATTCTGCAATCATGTTTTAATAATAAAGGCTTTTTAACTATACTCAACACATTATGTCTATAAAACATATCCATATAATCATCTACAGCATAGATCCAATTTTTAGCATATTTAAGAAATTTCATTGCAGCACTTACTTGCAGTACATAACCTTGAGTTCCAGCAAGTTTTTCAAAACTTAAATAATATCCACTCTCGTTCAAAAAATACAATCTTTTATCAAATAAATAACAAAGTCTTATATATTCATATTTGCTCTTTAACAGCTCATCTATATATTCTACCCCATGATTTAAAAATTCATCACTAAATTCCACATCATCTTCTAGGATGATTATAGGCTCATCAAGCTTCACACATTCTTGCCAAAGTTTATAATGGCTAGCAAAACAAGCTTCTTCTCCATCAGAAAGCTCTCTACCTAATACCCAAGAAGCCCACCAAGGAAAATGATCTTTAAATTCCAAATGTTCTTTATTTTTAGCATCAATAGCTTTAAAGAAAATAAATTCTAATTTATTTTTTAAACTAGGATTTTTTTCAAAAAGCTTTTGAATTTGTTTTTGCATATGCTCTTTTCTATCCAAAGAACGCTCTAAATTTATGATAAAAACTTTCATTAAAAGCTCCCATCTATGATCTGACAAAGTGTGTGTATGATCAAAATATGCATTTCTTGAATTCTAGCCGTATCATCGCTTGGTACGACAAGATTATAATCACAAAGCTTATTCATCATTCCACCACCTTTTCCGCTAAGCCCTAGACAAAGCATATTAAGCTCTTTTGCTTTTTTTAAGGCTTCTAAAACATTAGGGCTTTTTCCACTGGTTGAAATGCCGATTAAAACATCATTTTCGTTTCCTAAAGCCTCTACTTGTCTTGAAAAAACAAATTCAAAACCATAGTCATTTCCTATAGCACTAAGTGCTGAAGTATCGGTTGTAAGTGCTATGCCTGCTAAAGCCTTGCGTTCTTTTTTATAACGCCCGCTAAGTTCAGCCGCAAAATGCTGAGCATCAGCCGCACTTCCACCGTTTCCGCAAATCAAAATCTTGCCACCTTTTTTAAGACACTCGCACAAAAGCTCGCCTACTTTAGCGATTTGTCCTTTTAAAATTTCACCTTCTTGAACGATTTTTTGATGTTCTTGCCATTCTTTTTCCACTAAATTTATCATTTTTTATCCTTAATCTTTTCTATGATCTTGCTCGTACTAAATCCTTCTTCAAAGTCGATTAATTTAACTTTTGAAACAATATCTGTACCCACAACAAGCTTATCTTTATAATCAGCTCCTTTAACCAAAATATCAGGTTTTAAAAAGCTTATAAGTTCCAAAGGCGTATCTTCATCAAAAATCACTACAAAATCTACAAAATAAAAAGCTGCCAACATACAAGCTCTTTGAAACTCTGAATTTACAGGACGACTCTCGCCTTTGAGTCTTTTCACACTCGCATCTGAGTTTAAACCTACAATCAAAACATCACCCAATCTTTTAGCTTTTTCAAGGTATTTTATATGTCCAAAATGCACTATATCAAAACAACCATTTGTAAAAACGATCTTTTGATCATTTTGTTTTAAAAGCATTAAAAGTTCTTCTTTGCTTTTGATTTTTTTCTCAAAATCCACACTATTAAAACTCTTAATCTCATCAAAACTCACACTCACACTACCTATTTTACTCACTACAACAGCTGCGGCTTCATTGGCAAGTTCGCAAGCTTTAAAAATTTCAATCCCGTTTGCCAAACAAAAAGCTAAAACCGCAATCACACTATCGCCCGCTCCTGTTACATCATAAACTTCCAAGGCTTTAGCAGGGGCGATTTTTAAATTCTCATCAAAAAGTGCAATCCCCGATTCTGAAAGAGTGATGATAGAATAACGCAAAGCAAAATCTTCTTTTAATTTTTTAATCCCTTTTTCTAAATTTTTACCCTCTAAATTTTCAAATTTTAAAGCCTCTAAAGCTTCTTTTTTATTAGGCGTGAGCAAGGTTGCGCCGCTATATTTACTAAAATCACTGCCTTTAGGATCAACTAAAACAGGGATATTTAAAGCCTTAGCCTTTTTTATCACAGCCTTACAAACCTTAGGCGTTAAAATACCCTTAGCATAGTCACTTAAAACCACAGCTTTAAAATCTTTGATCTTTTCATCAAACAAAGTAATAAGCTCATTTTCAAGCAAAATCTCACTTATATCTTCTTCATCTAGTCTTAAAACCTGCTGATTGTGTGCCATAATGCGATTTTTAAAAGGAGTTTTGCGTCCTTTTTGGATCAAAAATTCTCCTTTTAAATTTTCTTGTAAAAATTTCCCACTCTCATCATCACCCACAACACCAAGCGCAAAAACATCAGCTCCCAAGCTTTTTAAATTTGCATAAACATTCGCAGCCCCGCCTAATCTTTTATCTTCTTTAAGGGTTTTAGCTACCAAAACAGGCGCTTCAGGACTGATACGCGAACAATCACACCAAGTGTAATTATCCACCATAAAATCCCCTATAATCAAAATTTTAGGTTTTTGCTGACTTAAAAACTCAAGCATTTACTTCCTTTTCAAAAAGTCTTTTTATCTCACCTAAATAATCTTTTATACCCTCTTCAAGACTAAATTTTGGCTGATAATCCCAAGTTTGATCTAGCTTTGCTTCAGTGTGGAATTGATAAGATTTTACATAAGGATTTGGGATATATTCGCAAGGCAAATCAGTCTTTAACTCTTTTTGCAAAATATCAACTATATCTTGAAAAGTTCTTGCTTTACCACTGCCTACATTATAAACCCCACATTTTGAATCAAGGGCGATTAAATTGGCACTAATAACATCTTTAATATAAGTAAAATCTCTATAAATTCGATCACTTCTTTCAAACAAGCGTGGATTTTTTCCTGCTAAAATTTGATGGCCAAATTGCAAAACCATAGAAGCGGTTTTGTTTTTATAAAATTCGCCTTTTCCATAAACATTAAAATATCTAAGTCCTACCAAATGGGCTTTATCGTAGTATTTTTTCGCTAGCTTATCCATCATCAATTTTGAAAAAGCATAAGGATTTTTTGGTTCTTCATCTTTACCTACGGTTTGTGGACTTTTTGCATCGCCATAAACCGAAGCTGAACTTGCATAAATAAGCTTTGCATTAAGATCTATGCTAAGTTCTATAAAATCTTTAAAAGTATTTAAATTGGTTTGTAAAACCTTAGTTTGATCAAAAACCGTAGTGTCTGAAATTGCTGCTTGATGAAAAATAATCTCTGGCTTAAAATCTTCAATCTTTTTCAAAACTTTTTCATCGTTAATATCACCTGCAAAAAGCTCTCCATCAAATTCAAGCAAATTTTTAAAATGCCCAAAACTTTCTAAATTTCCATTTTCAAAAGTCGCACTACTACGCATTTTATCGATGATTAAAATTTCATGTTTTTCTTGTAAATTTAAAGCCAGTTGCGAACCTATAAATCCTGCACCACCTGTGATTGCTATTCTCATTTAAATGTCCTTTTCTTTAAAAAAGCTCAAAATTTCTTTTAAATTTTTAAATTGTCTAAAAAAATCGCCTTCTTTTTTTCCTTCATTTACTAAAATCAAAGTGCCAATATCAGCATTTAATCCTGCTTGCATATCGCTTAGGTTATCTCCGATAAAGATAGAATTTTTCATATCCAAATCAAACTCATCTTCTGCTTTTAAAAGCATTCCTGCTTTAGGTTTGCGACACTCGCAACCTTCTAAATGTGGACAATGATAAATTTTATCAATTTTTATATCTTGTTTGGCAAATTCTTTAAGCATATAATCGCAAAGCTTAAAAAAATCACTTTCCTTGTAGTATCCTCTTGCAATGCCTGATTGGTTTGTCGCTATAAAAAGCAAATAATTTCTAGCTAAAAAATATCTACAAAGCTCAAAAATTCCATCACAAAATTCAAAATCTTCTATTTTATAAACATATTTTTTATCTATATTAATCACACCATCTCTATCTAAAAATAATGCTTTTGTTTTCATAAAAAACATTATAATATAGCTTTTTTAAAAAGAAAATAAACATTATCTTTAATTTCTTAAGATTTTTATAAAAATAAAGATATATAATACCTAGCAATCTAATTTTTACTAAGGAGAAAACAAATGAAAAAATTATTAGTAGTTTCTGCTTTGGCATGTCTTGGTGTTTCTGCTTTTGCTGCAGATGGTGCTACACTTTTTAAAAAATGTGCAGTATGTCATGGTGCAAATGCTGACAAAGTTTACTTAAACAAAGTTCCAGCTTTAAAAACTCTTTCTTCTGCTGAAAGACTTCAATACATGAAAGAATATTCAGAAGGCAAAAGAAATGCTTATGGTCAAGGTGCGATCATGAAACTTAACCTTAAAGGTTTAACTGAAGAAGATTTTAAAGCTATTGAAGCCCATATTGAAACTTTAAAATAATTTCTAAAAAAGGCTTTCCTTTTTAAGAAAGCCTTTTTTTATCCAAAGCTTCTTTTTTACGCCTTTCTAATTCTATAGCATCACGCAAAGAATCCTCATCATCATTTAAAGTAGTAAATTTATAATCATCATCAAATTGCTTATTTTTAATCCCCCAAAGCAAAGTTGCCAAAATGATAAAAAACGCTAAGATAGAAACCCCTATCATCATCATGATTATACTATTCATTCTTTAATCCTTAAAGCATTTAAAACGACTATTATACTACTAAAAGACATAGAAATAGCAGCAAATAAAGGATTTATCATACCCAAAAAAGCCAAAGGTATGGTACAAGCATTATAAAACAAAGAAAAAGCAAGATTTTGCTTGATAATTTTAAAGGTATTTTTAGATAATTTGATGGCTTTTTTTAAAGAAAGCAAGTCATTTTTCAAAAGTAAAACATCACTACTTTCTATAGCTAGATCACTTCCTTCTCTTAAAGTCATCGAAACACTTGCATATTTTAAAGCTAGTGCGTCATTTACCCCATCACCTACAAATAAAACTTTGTAATTTTTACTTAATTTTTCTATAGTTTTCATCTTATCTTCTGGCAAACAAGAAGCTTGATAATTTTGAATTTCTAATTTTCTAGCTATTTTTTCCACTGCTTTTTGATGATCACCACTTAGTATCATTAATTCTTTTTTTTCTTTTTTAAGATAAGTGATAAGCTCTTTTGCACCTTCTCTTAAAACACTATCAAACTCAAAAAAAGCTAAAATTTTACCTTCCTTGGCAAAAATAAAATGCGTATTATCAAATTCTTTAGCCACAATACCCTTTTCTTGCAAAAATTTAGAACTTCCACCTAAAAGCAACTCTTCATTTAACTCAGCACTTAAACCTTTAGCTTGAATGCTCGAATGCTTTTTAAAATCCAAATTTAAATCTTTAGCTCCTTTTTGCTTTAAATATGACGCAATATTTTGAGAGATAGGATGTTTGGAAAGTTTTACAAAATTATAAAGCTCATTTAAATCAAGTGTTTTATCCAAAAAAACCTCTTTAAGCTCAAGCTCTATTTTAGTTAAAATACCTGTTTTGTCAAATACCACACAATCACATTTACTTAAATCTTCTATCACGCTAGAACTTTTAAATAAAATATGCTTTTTTAAAGCCCTACCTAAGGCCACAAGATTACTCACTGGCGTTGCTAAAGCCAAAGCACAAGGACAAGCGATAATCAAAACTGCAATCGCATTGACTAAAGAAATTTCAAAACTCTCTTCCTTGTAAAAAAACCAAAAAGCAAAACAAACAAAAGCGATCAATAAAACCGTTCTAGAAAAATAAGCCGAAAGACTATTGACCAAACTTTCAAGTTTTGCTTTTTTAGAACTTGCAAGTTCTAAAAGCTGGATAATTTGACTGAGTTTTGAATCTTTGTAAAGCTTTGTTGCTTCATACTCCACACTTCCATCAAGCACTATACAAGCTGAAAAAATTTCATCTTCTTTTTGTATGAGTTTTGGAATACTTTCTCCGTTTAAAGAAGAAGTATCCACACTCATTTCACCACTTTTACAGATCCCATCGATTAAAATTTTATCTCCAGTTTTAAGCAAAATTCTATCCCCTAAACAAACCTTTTGCACTTCTTTAGGAACAAATTCTTTACCATCAAAAACCAAAACTTCATTTTGCAAAAAATCATTAAGCCCATCTATGGTATCTAAAGCACGCTTTTTGCTAAACATCTCAAGATATTTTCCTATAAATACAAAGCAAACTATCATCGCCACAGAGTCAAAATACACCTCCCCTACCCTAAAAAACATAGCCCATAAAGAATAAACATAAGCCAAACTCGCTCCGCTAATTACCAATACATCCATATTTAAACTATGCATTTTTAAAGTTTTAAAAGCGCTTTTATAAAAATGAGATCCCGTATAAAAAAGCACAGGAGAGCAAAGGATAAATTCAGCAAAATTTAAAATATCCTTAGTATCCTTATCCATACCGCTAAAAAATCCTGCGTATTTTGCCACTGCTATCCACATGATATTCATCACACAGGCTATAGCCACAACAAGCTTAGAATAAAATTCTCTTTTTAGTAAATCCGCTTTTTTTGAAGCCTTGCTCGCATCATAAGCACTCGCTTTATAACCTATGCTTTCAATAAGTCTTAAAATTTGCACCAAAGAAATACTTTGTTCATCAAAAACAATGCGTGCTTTATGGCTTAAATGATTGATATCAAGTTCTAAAATTCCTTCTTGCTTGGTTAAAATTTTCTCATTAAGCCACACACAAGCTGCACATTCTATACCGTGTATCATGAGATAAATTTCACTAAATCCTTCTTTGGTTTTAGTAATAAACTCATCATAATTTTTCATTTCATTTTGAAAATTTACAGGGCTTAAAGTTTGATTTCCAAGCTTTTCATAAAACTCATCTAATCCACTTTCATGTAAAATTTCCCAAACGCTCTCACAACCCTTACAGCAAAAAAATTTACCCTTATACTCTATCATTTGGGCTTGTTTATAATCAAGTCTACAATGTTCACATTTCATAATCATTCTTTAAAAAAATATTTTTTATAATTATAGACAAATTTGACAAAAAGTGCATTTTTTTACTAAAATCACATTTTACAAAAATTATTCTGCTAAATCTTACGAGGACTCATGGAAAAAGAAAAAAAACAACATCAAAGAACCCACGTTCCAGTGGAAGGTTATAAAATCGAAGAATTAAAATTATTAGATTTAGAAAATCTAGTTAAAATCGCTAATGAATGTGAAATCGAAAACCCAAGAGAATTTCGCCGTCAAGAACTTATTTTTGAAATTTTAAAAGCACAAACAAAAAAAGGCGGTTTCATACTTTTTACAGGGATTTTAGAAATTTCTTCTGAAGGTTATGGCTTTTTAAGAGGCATGGACTCTAATCTTAGTGATAGTGTTAATGACGCTTATGTTTCAAATTCACAAATTAGAAAATTTGCTCTGCGTGTAGGCGATATCGTTACAGGACAAGTCAGAGAACCTAAAGATCAAGAAAAATACTACGCTCTTTTAAAAATTGAAGCGATCAATTATCTGCCTTTACAAGAAGCCAAAGAAAGACCTTTATTTGATAACTTAACCCCTATTTTTCCAACAGAAAAAATCAAACTCGAATATGATGCGATGAAGCTTACAGGTCGTGTTTTGGATCTTTTTACTCCTATAGGAAAAGGACAACGCGGACTCATCGTTGCTCCACCACGCACAGGTAAAACAGAGCTTATGAAAGAACTTGCTACTGCTATTGCAAAAAACCACCCAGAAATGCATTTAATCGTGCTTTTAGTTGATGAAAGACCTGAAGAAGTTACCGATATGCAAAGATGCGTAAAAGGCGAAGTTTTTAGTTCTACTTTTGATTTGCCTGCTTATAATCATGTGCGTGTAGCTGAACTTGTGATAGAAAAAGCCAAAAGAATGGTAGAAACAGGTAAAGATGTTATTATCTTACTTGATAGTATCACAAGACTGGCACGTGCTTATAACACCGCAACTCCAAGCAGTGGAAAAGTCCTAAGCGGCGGGGTGGATGCTAATGCCCTACACAAACCAAAACGTTTCTTTGGTGCAGCTAGAAATATAGAAAATGGAGGCTCTTTAACCATAGTTGCTACGGCTTTAATTGACACAGGTTCAAGAATGGATGATGTGATTTTTGAAGAATTTAAAGGCACAGGAAATAGCGAAATAGTTCTTGATAGAAATATCGCTGATAGAAGAATTTATCCTGCGATTAATATCATCAAATCAGGAACAAGAAAAGAAGAATTACTCCAAGGCGTAGCAAATCTTCAAAAAATTTGGGCGATCCGTTCAGCGATTTCTCAAATGGATGATGTTGAGGCATTGAAATTTTTATATTCTAAAATGCTTAAAACTAAAGATAATGTAGAACTTTTATCTATAATGAACGAGTAGAAAATGCTTCAAGCTTTAGCGATTAAATACAGACCAAAAACCTTTGATGAACTCATAGGACAAAAGACAGTTAGCGTAAGTTTAAAATACGCTCTAAATCATAATCGCTTAGCTCATGCTTATCTTTTTTCAGGACTTAGAGGAAGTGGAAAAACTTCAAGCGCTAGAATTTTTTCTCGTGCTTTAGTTTGCGAACAAGGGCCAAGTGATACTCCATGCGGCACTTGCAAACACTGTCTTGCAGCACTTGAAGGCAAACATATAGACATTATAGAAATGGATGCTGCAAGCAACCGTGGACTTGAAGACATACAAACCTTAATTGAACAAACCAAATACACCCCTTCCATGGCAAGATTTAAAATTTTCATCATTGATGAAGTGCATATGCTTACCCCGCAAGCTGCAAATGCGCTTTTAAAAACCTTAGAAGAACCACCAAGTTATGTTAAATTTATACTTGCAACAACAGATCCTTTAAAACTCCCAGCTACTGTGCTTTCTAGAACACAACATTTTCGCTTTAAACAAATTCCACAAAGTGAAATTTTAAATCATCTTAAAGAAATTTTACTTAAAGAAAATGTTAAATTTGAAGAAGAAGCTTTAAAATTCATAGCAAGAAGTGGTAATGGATCTTTAAGAGATACCTTAACCTTGCTTGATCAAGCCATTATTTTTTGTCAAAATGAAATCAGTATTAGTAAAATTACAGATATGTTAGGATTTTTAGATCCTCAAAAAATCAAAACCTTTTATCAGGCTATTTTAACAAAAGACAAAGAAAAAGTTTTTACGTATTTAGAAGAATTACAAGACTATGAAGCTTCAAGCGTGATTGATGAAATGCTTTTTTATTTAAAAGAAAGTTTTTTTGCAAAAAGTACAGAATTTTCTACTTTAATTTATGAAAGATTTTTCCGTATTTTATCAAAAGCTAAAAATATGCTTTGCGATGATGATGGCTTTACGCTTTGTGTTATGGCTTTTATGATGATGGAAGCAAGCCATTTAAAAGAAATTGACGCACAAATCCAAGAAATCAAACAAGAAAATATAACAAATACTACACCTAAGATCACACCTTCTCCCATCATACCTCATCTTGAGAAAAAAATAGAAAAAAATGCTTATGAAATCTTGCTTGATAGTATTTATGATAGGGATTTTGATCTTGCAGAATGCTTTAAACAAAGCACAAAATTTATTAGTTTTGAAAGCAATACTTTAAATATAAGCTCAAACGCACAAGGACAAAATCGCAATACGCTCAATAAAGGTTTTAAACTCATACAAGAACTTTTTAAAGCTAAATTTGGAGAAAATGCAAAAATTAATGTGCAAAAAGCACTAACAATTGATGAAAATAAGCTTCAATCCCTAACCCAAGAATTACCAAACAGTGAAAATAAAAACAATATTCAAAGTTCTATTAATATGCTTAAAGAAGGAGCTAAAAAATTTGACCCACAAGAAGATCTTAAAGAGGCTCTTAAAGATTGTTTTGGGGAGCCTAGTATAGAAAATTAATCATCATTTTTAAGAGAGATGAAAATCAAAGCTAAAAACATATAAGTTACCAATCTTGTAGTATCAGGCAAACCATTCCAAACATTACTCATCCACATTTCAAACCATTCTGCAGCAACTACTTGAAAGGCAAGCCATAAATACAACAACAAGTTAAGGAAATAATCCCAAAAATCTTAGCGTTAAGAAAGCTTTGAGCATCTAAATTTCTAGCTTTAAACATATCATAAGCACCTTTTAGGGCTGTTAAGGTAATAAAAATTTCAAAAAGAATAATTATTATATAGTCTATATGATGAATCACAGGAGAAGTAATAGCTCCATAAATTATAGCATTGCCTAAATAACCAGACTTTATATCCATACTCATCACATGCGAAACAAATTGGAAATTAGAATTGTAATCTGTCACATTTCCAAAAACCACTAATACCTGCTAACGATGCAACGGTAAGCAAAATAATAATTTTTGAAAATCAAATCATTTTACTTATGCAAAAACATTTTTATTACATTTATACCATTTTAATAATATATTCTTAATAAAAATTAAATTTTTAAATTCTTTTAAGTCTTAAAGAATTAAGTACCACAGCAACAGAACTAAAACACATTGCAAGTGCTGCTATATGAGGACTTAAAGTGATAAAAGGTACAAATCCTGCTGCAATAGGAATGCAAAGTACATTATAAATAAAAGCCCAAAAAAGATTTAGCTTGATAATACTGCGTGTTTTTTTAGCAAGTTTAAAGCATTTAAAAATCGCTGATAAATCATCTTTTATCAAGATAAAATCCCCTGTTTTTTTTGCAAGCTCATTTGCCTTTGAAAAACTCATACTCACACTTGCAGCAGATAAAGCCGCCGCATCATTAATCCCATCTCCTACAAAAAGAGTTTTTTTAAATTTTTGAATGATTTGTAATTTTTCTTCACTCTTAAGTTGAGCGTGAAATTCATCTATTTGCAATTCTTTGGCTATTTTTTCTACATTTTTTGTATGATCACCACTTAAAATAAAAGTTTTAAGATTTTGCCCTTTTAAATTTAACACAAGCTCTTTGGCCCTATCTTTTAAAGCATTACTTAACAAAACACCACCTAAACACTTTTTATTCTTAGCAAAATACACCCTAACATATTCTTTAAAAGAATCAAAAAAGATATCACTTTCTTTTGTGTTAATTTGATTTTCGTGCAAAAACTCCGCACTACCTACAAGATAAATATCACTATCTTCTTTGTATTGTATACCAGAACCCACAATCACTCTTCCCTCGCCCTTTAAATCAAAAATTTGATCTTTATGCAAAGCCTTGGCTATAGGATGAGAGCTTAAACTTTCAATTTGACATAATTTATCAAAATCATCTTTAGAAAGATTGTGCTTAAAAATACTTAAATTTTCCTTTGTCAATGTACCTGTTTTATCAAAAAAAGCATACTTAACTAAAGCTAATTTTTCCAAAGCAGCAGGATTTTTAATAAGAATGAAATTTTTTGCCGCATTTGCACTTGCCACAACCAAAGCTATAGGCGTTGCAAGCCCTAAAGCACAAGGACAAGAAATCAAAAGCACAGCACAAGCGTGTAAAAAAGCTGTATTTAAATCCGCTTTTACCGCCCAAAAAACAAAAACTAAAAAAGCAAAAAATATTATACCTCCTACAAAGTATTTAGAAATTTGATCTGCTAAATTTGCCAAAGGACTTTTGATATTTCCTGCTTCAAAAACTAGATTTTTGATTTGTTCTAAAGTACTATCCATAGCCTTTTTGCTTGCTTTGATCCTTAAAGCGCCATTTAAAACTACTGCTCCTGCTTGAACTTCATCGCCTTCTTTTTTTAAAACAGGCAAAAACTCTCCATTTAAAAAACTCATATCAAGCTCTGCGCTCCCTAAAAGCACTACTCCATCTGCAACAATGCTTTCTCCTTCTTTTACCAAAAGCACATCGCCACTTTTGACAAAAGAACTTGGAATTTCTTTAATACTTTCATCTTCAAGCAAAATTTTTGTCTTTTTTGTATCTATATTTTCCAAAATTCTTTGATAATCTTGTGCTTTAAATTTAGCTTTACTTTCAAGATATTTTCCTAAAAGCACAAAGGAAATAATCATCATTGCACCACTAAAATACAAATCTTCTTCTTTAAAAATTTGCAAATACACTAAAAAAGAATACACAAAAGCACTCAAAGTCCCTAAAGCTACAAGGGTATTCATATCTAAATTTTTACTTTTAAGTCCTAAAAAAGCATGAGAAAAAAAGTCTCTCCCGCAATAAAATATCCCAAAAAAACTCAAAGCCATTTGGATATTTTGCGAAAAAGAAGTTTTAACAAACATTTCAAAATACATAATAATCACACTCAAAACTATACTTAAAAGCAAATTTTTTCTTAATTCTAAGTGTTTTTTTCCCTTGTATGCGTTCAAGCTTTGTTCATCTTCTAAAATTTCAAAGCCTAAATTTTTAATTTTTGCGATGATATCTTTGCGTTTTTCTTGATCTTCAAGTAAAAAAACTCCGCTAGAATTCACATAAGAAACACTAGCATCTTTAACACCATCAATTTTTTTACAAGCTCTTTCTATAGCGTTAGAACAATTAACGCAAGTCATTTTACCTATTTTTATACGCAATTCTTCCATTATAAACGCTCTATGATTTCAAAACCTAAATCTTGAAATTCTTTTGAAAAATTTGATACTTGATTCTCTTCTAAATTTAAACTTAAAATTTTTTGCTCCAAATCCACTTCTATATTTCCAAATTCATCTTCAAGAGAATTTTTGATCAAATTTACACAATTCATACAATTAACATTTTTTACTTTAAATTTCATTTTCACTCCTTATAGGATGTATGGTAATGTGCCCGATTTCAAATTCATGTAGTAATTTATGGGATAAATCCTGAGATAGTTTTTCAAATTCCTTTAGATCGCAAACTTTCACTTTTAAATGCATAGAAGCTACTAGCATTTTATTGGTAATTTGAGTAATATGCAAATCCACCACCTCATCCACACTAGGATTTAAAAGTAAAACTTGTCTTACTTTTTCTATATCCACAGGAGAACTTTCAAGTAAGACATTAGCGCTTTGTTTAAGCAAGATAATTGCCCATCTTAAAAGCAAGATTGATAATACAATAGCTAAAATCGTATCTATATAAACAATACCACTGAAATACACCGCTATCCCACCTATAATAACCACTAAAGAACCCAATAAATCACTCATCATATGTAAAAAAGCGGACTTCATATTGACATTTTCTAAATTTGCACCCTTAAACATCATCAAAGCATTAATCCCATTTACCAAAAAGCCCAAAATAGCTACAATTATCATGGTTTTAGCGTCAATTTCTTTTGGATTAATAAATTTTTCTATAGCCTCATAAATGATAAATAAAGCCGATAAAATAATAGTTAAAGCATTGACAAAAGCCACTAAAACTTCAAGACGAAAATATCCAAAGGTCTTTTGATGATCTTGCCATTTTTCTACAGCTATGATGGCTAAAAAACTAAGAGCTAAGGCAAAAACATCAGAAAACATATGCAAAGTATCGCTTAAAAGTGCCAAAGAATTTGAAAGGATTGAATAAATAAATTGCACAAGCATCATAGAAAAAGTCATTAAAAGAGAAATTTTTAAAATCTTTTTATCCATACTCCTTGCATCAGCATGGGAATGATGATGTTCATGAGAATGTTCTTCGTGATTATGATTACAAGATTTGTTAGCTAAAGGCTCGTGTGATAAAAATTTATACATTTTATATCCTTTTTGCTTGACATTTTAAGATATTAAGCTAAAAAGAATATAAATATTTGTTATTCTTATAAAAATTAAAAGTCAAAAAGTTCGCCTAACCAACTTTCTTTCTTTTTCTTTTTATAGTAATCATTGTGCTGATGATAAGCTGAGTTATTATATCTTGACTCTTGTCTTGAAGCTTGGTTAAAATTTGCTGTATTAGGAACACTGCGTTCTATGATTTTGTCAAGTTCTCCACGATCAAGCCAAACGCCACGACATTTTGGACAATAATCAATCTCAACTCCACTCCTATCGCTCATAACCAAATCCACATTGCAAACTGGACATAACATACAATACCGCCTTTTTTAAATTTTTGATTTAAAATTATAAAAAGAAATACTAAACAATTTTACAACAAGTTTTAATGTTTTTTTGCATGTCTAGTCATCATAAAACTTTGTTCAAAAAATATAAGCAAAGTAACACTCACTCCTATAGCTAGAGCCAAAGTCACAGAAACAGTTGTAAAAAAATAATCAAAAAATTGAACCAAAAATTCAGACTTAGCCTTCAAATCATCACTGCGTATAAAAGAAATAAGATACAAAATCGCTTTATAAGCATAAATTCCAGGTATCATAGGAATAAGAGCAGGAAAAGCGATAATTTCAGCAGGGGTTTTGATGATTTTTGCTAAAACAATTCCTAAACATCCTATGCAAAATGAGGCAACAAAAGTTGCAATTGCTAAAGTTTGAAAATGAAAATATTCCACCAAAGTAAAACGAAGCCCATGTGCAATTGCTGCTAAAAGGGCAGATAAAATAAGGGTTTTTAAAGGTGGATTGCAAGCATAAGCAAAGCCAAATCCCGCCACAGCAGCAAAAAACATATCTCTTAAAATAAATTCAATCATCTTAAAATCCCAAAATCCGAAATACTAAGCGTCATGTAAATTCCAAGTGCTATACAACAAATCAAAATAGCCACGCTGATAATACGACTAAGCCCCATTAAAATATGATCTTTTAATATATCGATCACAGAATTTATGAAAAATACCCCTGGTATAAGATATAAAATACTAGAACCCAAAGCCACATCAGAAGTATTGGTATATCCCATATCCAGTCCAAAAAATACAAACCACGATGAGATAAAAGAACAAAGGATGTATTGAATTCTTAAATCAATCTTTGCTTTAGTTAAAATATATCTTAACAACAATCCAACGAAAGTTGCAAAAAACACCAAATTTCCAGCGCCAAAATCACCGCCAAAAAGCCTACAAAAAGCCGAATTTGCCATAGAAACAAATAAAAGATTAAGCAAATAAGAATGCTTTTTTTGTTGAGAAATTTTCTCAAAAACAACTTGTGCTTTTTCAAGATCGTATTTGTGATCATATATAGCCCAGCTTAAAGCACTTAAATCAAAAATAAGCTTAAAATTAACATGGGCATGATGATTGGGTATGACATAAGTTCTTTGAATGGAGTTATCATCCATATCTACAACATTTAAAGTAATATGATGAAAAAAGAAATTGATATTTATCTCATAGCCATAAACCTCAGCTATTCTTCCTACGCATTTTGCCACCCTAGCTGTATAAGTTCCAGCACCTAGCAAAGTTTTAGTATATATGATTAAAAAATTAGTTAATCTTTGTATATCAGGTTTTTCCATATTTTGATCATCTTTAACTTGAATTTATTACAATTATAGCAAATTTGAAAATAATAAAGAAAAAAATATTTATAATTTAAATCATTTATTAAAAGGCTTTTTGATTTTGATATAAATTAAACTTGCTAAAATCACAAAAACAATTATAATGATTAAAATTTGAGTTAAATAAGTTTTAATCAACTGTAAGGGGTATTTCAAAAAGAACATGTAACTATCCCTAAATAATTTTAGCAAAAATCCCAAATAATAGGATTTTAAAGCTTACAAAAATGACTTTTTATCTTTCCTAATCTAAAGCGTAAAATATCCCAAATATCCCAAAATGTCCGTTTTGTCCCAAAAAAGTGATTAAATGCTGTTTAAAAGATGGATAAACACGAGCTTTGATTTTAAATTTTATATCCCAAAAGTGTTTTTTACCCTCTAGGATAGTTACATTTTTGCTTAAAGTATTTTTATATTTTCTTATTGATGTAACTATCCCCATAAAACACTATATAATCATAGTTTAACCACTTTTTATATAAAAATAGCATGTAACTATCTATGGCATTAAGCTTTGGAAGATAGTTACATAGAAAACTTAAAAAGTAATGAAGCAATTTTTTATGAAATCTTGTTAAAAAAATAGCTTAGTAAGATGTTTTTAAATATCAATTTAGAGAGCTTGAAGTTAGATTTTTCAAGCTCTTATATTAAAAATCTTTCAAATCAAAAGTTTTTAATTGCTTTTTGAAATTTTATGTTTAAATTCTTTGAAATTAAAATCAAAGGAATTAAAATGCAAATGCAAGAAGTGATTGAAAAATTAAAAGATATACTTGCAAGTGAAGGCAAAAGAGATTTAAAAACCAAAGATATAGCTAAAGAATTAGGCATCCATCCTGATACTTTTAATTCTATGAAATTTAGAAACTCCATTCCTTATCCACAAATCCTAAACTTTTTAAATGAGAGGAATATAAGCATTAATTATTTCTTCTATGGAAGTTCCCCAAAAGATCAATTAGAATGTGAGAATAAATATAAAATTTTAAAGCTTTATAAAACAAATGCAAGTTTAGGTGGAGGTGGTATAAATGATTTGATTGATAGCTCTGATTTAATCATCGATGAAAAGGTTTTAAACTTTTTTGGAAGTAAAGAATGTGAGTTTATCATTTGTTATGGAGAGAGTATGGAACCACTTATAAAAGATGGTTCAATTTGTGCAATAGATAGGAATAAGGCTTTTAAAAATAAAAGCATTTGTGTGATTAATGCTAGAGATGGACTTTTTATAAAACAAGTTTTAAAACAAGATGATGGAGTGATTTTACACTCTTTAAATCCTTTATATAAAGATATATTTTATAAAAATGGAGATTTTTT
>NZ_MJXO01000050.1:0-6933 GCF_001762835.1 Campylobacter sp. BCW_6466 | reverse complement strand
TTTATAAACGCAATTTGCAACCATAACAATGAACTTGTTTTAGAATATCTTAAAAATGGTATGAGTGCAACTAAAGAATGCATGGGCGAAGAACCTATGTTTTATGCAATAACTCATAATAATTTTGGAGCGATTTTACTTTTATTAAAATACGGTGCTATTTTAGATAAAGAGTATCTAGAAGAAAGCAATAAAGATTTTAGCAAAGAAGCTCTAAAGTTTTTAAGCTCTTTGCTAAAATAAAAGAGAATATAAAAATATTCTCTTAGCTTTTAAAAATTCATAATCAAAAGCTCTTTACTTTCTTTTCTTTTTAAAACATTATTATTTAAAGAATACCTTACTTTTAATTCCTTAATATTAAAATCTTTATAAAGCTCTCTTATAAGCTCACAATCATTATAAGAAAGCATAAATTTACCTTTGATATTTTTAAGCAAATTACATAAAAGTTCATGTTCTTTTAGCCCAAAACCTCCTGTGTTTTTATAATAATTCTCAGTCCCTACATAAGGTGGATCTAAATAAAATAAAGCTTCATTGTAATCATATTCTTTTAAAATATATTCAAAGCTTTTATTTTCAATACTGGCATTTTTAAGTCTTTTTGTATGTAAGCTAAAGTCTCTATATAATCTTTTGGGTGCTCTTTGTTTACTCATAGCAAATTGTCCCATACTTGATCCAAAAGAAGTACTGATAAGATAAAAATAAAAAGCAGCCCTTTCTAAGTCATTTCTTGGCTTAATTTCTTTATTTTTAAGCATATGAAAGATTTTTCTACTTATTATCATAGAATTAAGCACATTTGCTAGACTTTGGGGTTTATTTCTTATACAAAGATGTAAATTAATAAGCTCGTCGTTAATGTCGTTAATGACTTCTATTTTTGAAGCGCTTTTTTGATAAAAAACACTTAAAGCTCCACCAAAGACTTCAATATAGCTTTTATGCTCAGGCATTAAAGCGATGATTTCTTTAGCTAAATAGTTTTTACCACCCACCCAAGCAAATGGAGCTTTTAGTGTAGTTCTTGTAGGTTTAGTAAGTGTGCTAGTTTTTAGAAATTTGTCTGTATTATTTTTCATACAAACTCCTTTCAAAATAAAATTTAAAAAGCTTTGCTTTAAAAACAAAGCTATAATGCTTTTGCTAGTTTTTAGAAAAAGGAAGGCTTTAGTCTTCCTTATTACCCTTCAAAATTAACACTTATAGTATAGCCACTCAAAGAAAAGTCATGTTTTACATCTTTAATACTAAAAATAACCTTTTCATCAATGCCTTTTATTTCTAAATTTGCCCCTGCTTTGATATTTTTCCCTATCATGCTAAAGCTTCCTTCAAAAGAGCCTTTATTTAAAGCATTAAGCTTAGCATTTGCCAAGTTTAGTGCCTCACTATCATTCTTTACTCCAGCAACCTTTAGCTCATAAACACAACCCTTATCATTGCCACTTAAAACGCTTTTAACAATGCCTTGTTCTATATCTTGGTAAGTTAGTTTAACGCCTGTATAATCATTGCGATTTTTAATACTGATATTTAAATCACTAAGCTCACTTATATCTAAAGTATATTTGATGCCACCCTCTTGCTTGCCGCCACCCTTTACACCCTCTTGTGCTGCCTCTTTTTGCTCTATGATGATAAGAGTTTGTTCTTTTATGCAAGCTAAAAAGCCATATTTTGCACAAAGAGTATAAATAAACTCAATATCGCTTACATTGTTTTGAAGTTCATGTTTGATATAAGCTTTGTTTGCATTATTTGTTTTTGCTTTTAAATTATTTTCCCCAGCAATTTTTAAAGCAATATCTGCAAGATTGGTATTTTCCCAAGTCCTTGATTTTTTGTTTTTAATATTGCTAGCAAAATTAATCGCAGTAGCTTTAATATCTGTTGTTTTAGAGCTATAATTTTTACTAAAACTATTAATGCTAAAAGTACCACATTTAAAAAGTTTTTCATCAAATCCAAGCCAAAGTTCTAACTTATCGCCAAAAGGAGCTCTTGCATAAAGTCCATTTAAACTGATGCTTATCTCATCACTTTCATCCTTGGCCTTATCATCAAAGCTTAGATTAATAAGATTAAGACTTATCTTTTGTGTAATATCTTTATCATTTGCTTTTATCTTAAAGCTAGGATGATTTACCATAAAGTTTCTTCCTTGTTTTCTTGAATTTCAATATTAGGTAAAATCACTTTATCTCCTGTTTTTAAAAGAGGCTCTAATTTTGGATTGGCTAATAAAACTTGATCAAAATACAAAAGCGTTCCATAATGCCTATAAACCACACTATCAAGCCTTTCATTGTTTTTTGCAATGTAAATCTCACTCATCAAAATCCCTTTGTAAATTAAGTTCAAAATTTTGTGTTAAAAAGCCACTGCCTTCTAAAAAAGCACTTTGTTTTTCGCTGATACTTAAAATCGCAAATTTTCCAAAATAAACTCCACTGGCACTACACATTGCATAGCTTTTATTTTGAGAAGCCATTTGCTTTAAAGTATCTAAATAAGTGTTTTTATCTTTACTAAGCGGTAAAGTTTTGCCACTTATTTTAATACTTTCATTTGCTTTAGCAACGCTGATTAAAGCATTATGATTATTAATACGTTCAATGCTTCTAATGCCGTATTCATAATTTTTTTCAAGCTCATCTACATTTAAAGCTTCAAACTCAAACTCACCTAAACAAAATATCATTTTAACCCCAAATTGTTGTCTGCACTTTTTTATCTGCATTTTTATTTAATGCACTTAAAACACTATTTTCAACTTCTTTTGCGAAAGCTTTTAAATCAAACACTCCATTATTTGAACTTATATTAAAAGTTCCATTAATATTTACATTGATTTCATTTTTTTTAGAAATATCACTTCTTTTGGATAAAGCGGCAATTTCAGCTTGTCTTGCTTCATGCTTTGGAGCACCTGATCTTACTATACCATGATGGGTTCTAGAATTATCATTTTGTAAATTTTGATATTTTTCTCCATCAACTTTTTTATCATTATCACTAAAACCAAAAAAAGAGGCCACGCTTTTAGCTATATCTTTAATCTTTGCAAATGCTTTGCTTAACCATTCAAACTTAGAAGCAAACCAATTAAATAAACCACCCCATAAAGAGCTAAAAAACTCGCCAAATCCGCTAAAAACGGAACTAATTTTATCTATAAATCCAATGAAAAAGGTTTTAACTTTATCCCAGTTCATGATAACA
This sequence comes from Campylobacter sp. BCW_6466, assembly GCF_001762835.1. Taxonomy (NCBI): domain Bacteria; kingdom Pseudomonadati; phylum Campylobacterota; class Epsilonproteobacteria; order Campylobacterales; family Campylobacteraceae; genus Campylobacter; species Campylobacter sp. BCW_6466. The sequence goes on along the minus strand of NZ_MJXO01000050.1, from coordinate 3,702 downwards.
AGTGTTGCAATGGCGGCAATTGACATTAAAACAAGCCCTATAGGGTTGGTTAAAAAAGCGATTTTTAATATATTAAAAGCAGTTCTTATAGCATTAAGCGTAAAAGCAAATTGCGCTCCTGCAATTTTTGCAACCAAAAATCCTACTTTTAAAGCACTAAGGGCCACACTAGCTATAGTTAAAGAAACTACTAAGGTACCTATAACTTTACTTAAATTTGGAAAAGCATCAATAATCTCTCTAATAAAGTTAATCAAAGATGAGATACTATCCATGACAAAGCTTAAAGCAGGTGCTAAAGCTTCGCCTATGCTTGCACTAAGATTTGCCATACTGGCACTAAGTTTTGCAAAGCTTGTGTTAGTGGAGTCTCCTAACTTTTTAAATTCATTATTTAAAGCACCCATTTTTGTATTTTTTAAAGATTTTAAAGCTTGTTCATACTTATCTGTATTGTCGACTAAATTTTGCATCATGCCTGCAGCACCCGTCCCAAAAACTGAATTTAAAAAATCAGTCATCTCATCTTTTGGTAAGGTTTTTATCTGATTTAAAAGTACTTTAACCGCACCACTTGCATCTTGTTTAAAATAAGCGCTTAGTTGTTCTGTACTAAGCCCCAAGCTTAAAAACTTGGTTTTCATATCATCACTTGCATTATTTAAATTACTCATAACGCTAGTCATTGCTTTAAAAGTTCCAATCGCTTCGCCTTCATCTTTAGTCGCACTTGCAAAAGCAGCACTTAAAGCTGCCGCACCCTCTGCACTCATACCAATAAGCTTTGCATCGCCTCCTACTTCATTCATTATCTTAGCAACACTTGAAGCACTTACATTGCTTGCTTTAGCTACACCAATTATCTTATCTCCAAGATTTTGCATATCTTTGGTATTTAATTTATAAATATTAGAAAGCTTACTCATGAAATTAATACTTTCTTCATTATTTAATTTAAAGACTTTGCTATACTTAGCACCAAGTTCGCTAAATTTTAAAAGCTCACTTTCGCTTTTTATCCCAAGCCTTGCTCCTGCTTCACCCAATTTAGTAAGCTCATTAACATTCATTCCTATATTAGAACTTAGTTTTAAAAAGTTTTTTCGTAAAAGATTTAAACTTTCATTATTTGTATTTAAAAAGGCGTTTATATTATTCATATCATCTTCAAGATTAGCACTGATTTTTACAGGCACACCGATAGCTAAAGCACTTGCACCTTTAGCCATAAGCTCACCTTTTAAAGCACTAAACTCTTCACCTATTGCTTTAATCTTTGCCTTGGATTTTTCTAATGCATCAATACTTTTATTTAAGGCTTTTACACTTTTATTGCTTTGATCCAAATTAGCACTAAACTTTTTTAAAGCTTCAGTGTTTTTAGCAAATTCTTTAAAGCCTTTAAAGGCTAAAGATATACCAAAGCTAAGTCCTAAATCTTGCATATTTTTCCTTTTTATTGTAAAATCTATTTATGAAAAAAATAGACAATGCTTTTAATGCTAAAATCATCTTTTTAAAAAACTTTAAAATCGTTTTTAAAGCCTTTTTAACACTCGGTATTTTTGTCACTTTTATGCTTTCTTTTTTAAGTGATGATTATTTAGCAGGTTTTGTTAATATCACTTCATTTTTTGTGCTTTTTTCTTTAATACTTTATATTGCAACCTTTATCTATTGTTTTTTTAAGCTTAAACACTCTTAGCGATTTTTAAACTGATATCTAAAAATTCAAGATAATCTTTTATGTTTAAACTCATAATTTCACTATAAGAAAAATGCAAATAATGAGCTATTAACGCAATAGCTTCATTATTCAGTGCTCCCACTGGGAGTTTGGTAATTGTTTAATTCATTGCTTAAAAGAGTAATGTCTTCAAGACTTAAATTATCAAGCTCTTCTAAACTCATATTAGTACATTCTCCTATCATATAAAAAGCTCTCGAACCTTCGCCTTTTTGCATATCCATAGAACGACGCAACATCCCAGCTGTTGGGGGATTAAATTTAACTTCATTTCCATTTGATAATTTGATTATTTTTGACATAATTTTCTCCTTATAGACTTAAATTTGCTTTTACTTTTGCCATTTTATCAATGCCATTAAATTCTAGAATAAGATTTTTTATATCAGCTAAAAATAGTCTTTTGCCATCCATTGTGATTTTTATAAAATGCACATTGATTTTTATTTCACTTGTAAATTCGCCACCTGCTACAATAGAAGGGGGAGTCATAGATGTAAATTCTCCATTTAACTCCACTACAAAAGGCACTTGTTTTCCTGATCCGCTTTGATGAATACTTGCTTTAAAAACAAGTGGGATTTTTGTTTTAGAAAAAGTATTTACTCCAAAAGCTTCAAAAGCTTGTTCTCCCATCTCACTAATTTTAAAAGAGCATTCCATTGCTTTAAATACACCCGTGCCATAATTTGCACTCAGCGCTCCTTTGCTTTCTAATACTTCTTGTTCTATAATAGGCAAAGTAATATCTCTTGCTACCCCAGCATAACCATACCCATCTATAAAACAATTTGCTTGTTCAATTACTTGAGGTACTTTATTAAACATGTTATTCTCCTTCTTTTAACTTCGCGGTGGAAGTAAATTCCACCTTGCAACAAGGGATTTCATCCCCTTGACCCCTCTCTTGTGCTTTACACTCTTTTTAAGAAAGCCCCAAAAGCCACCTTTTACTCTGCACTAATAGTTTTAATCAAATCACTCGCCCATTCATCAGAGTAGATGAACTCTAAAGTGATTTGTTTAACGATTGGATTATTCATCATTTTTATATTTAGATAAAACTTACCAGCACTCACATTGGCATCTGTGTTTCTTTCTTCATCCCAGCTTACCTCATAGCCAATTAAAACCTTAGCTCCTTTTAAATCTCTTAGCAATTCTTCAATGCTGATTTTTATAAAATATAATTCACTTGCTTTTTTATCAATAGCTTTAAAAGCTGCTTTTTGTCCTGCTAGGGCTATACGATCAAAAGTTCTTACACGAGCTAAATCTTGCCAAATCGTATCTTCATGGCTAGTTTCCCCACCCCAAGAGCGATAACCTTCACTTAAAATACAAGTTGAAATATGAGCGTTTCTTAGTCTTTCTGCATCACAATCAAAGCCATTGATAAACTCTATAAAATACTCTGTGCCAGTAACCCCATTCATCACTCTATTTGAGTAAGAATCACTAAAGCCATATTCTTTATCTCCATCTGTATGAGCTATTAAACCTGCGATGATAGGAGATTGTGGAACATAAGCGTATTTTCCTTGTGTATTTAAGATTTGAACCTGTGGCCAAGTGGCAATTAATCTTTTAGAGCTAAAAGCCTCCATTGTATTAATAGCTTCGCCAACATTTGTAGCGTAAAGATCCACAATAGCTGTGATATTCATAGAACTTGCCACACTTTCAAGCTTAGCCTTTACTCCTGCTTCATGTGAGTAATAAGGAGCAATGATTAAATCAGGGCTAAAACCTGTTTTATGCTTTGCTTTTTTAAAAGCTTCTATGGCATTAACAATATTGATTAAAGTGTTTTCACTTTCCTCGCTTTCTTCAAAAAAACTAATAATAATTACATTACTTACATTTTGTAGATTGATACATTCTAAAGTATCTAAAAGTCTAAAATCTTGTAAGTTATTTTCTTTGATTAAATCGTTTACAAATTCTTTTGCTTT
>NZ_MJXO01000049.1:0-2191 GCF_001762835.1 Campylobacter sp. BCW_6466 | reverse complement strand
TTCCAGATATTAATCAAGGCTCAAAAGAGCCAAGTGAACCTATAGTTAGTGATAAGCTTAATGCTCAAAAAGTTAATGAGCTTATAGATAAAAAACTAAAGCTTTTTAAAGAAGAGCTTGTTAATAAAGAGGAGCTTAAAAGTCTCATTGAGGAAATTTTACAAGATCAAAATTTCCAAAATACAAACATAAAAATATCAAAAACCCCACCTAACTACAATACACAAGCTAAAGTAGGAGAAATTTGGGCGGTTGTAGAAAGTAAAAAGCAATTATTTATTTGCACTGCTAATGATAATGATTTTACAAGCTGGGTTGATTTACTAGGAGATGGTAGCAATGATATTGCCCCTAAAGAAAAAATCATCATCACATTTGATAACACTACCACAGGTGGACAATATGGGGGTTGTATGAGTGATTTAAGACTTGGTTTTGAAAATGGTTTTGCTACTCCAAATAAAGTTCAAGATGAATATGAAAACGCAAAATTTACTATGACTAAAGATGGTAATGGTCTTAATAGAAGCGATTTTACTATAGATTCTAATCCTATTGCAGGAGAAAACCAAATTTTAGGAACGATTAAGACAAGTGGTATTTATCAAGAAACCTATCACAAAATCGCCCATGTGTTTAAAAAATATAATGGTGGCGCTGATGAGTGTTGCTTATGGTCTAGTTCAGGAAGTAGAGAGGTAAGCATAGAACTTGAAAATACACCAATGCCCAATAAGCTTTTTGCTAGAGGTAATGGATATTATGGTCAAACAGAAATTACCAATATAAGAGTAAAAAAATCCATTTTTATAGGTGAGCAAGAAATTCAAAGTGAAGATTTTAATGTTGAAAAGTTAGAAGCTAGTTCTGATACTTATGGAGATTATGCTTTTTTATTTGAAATTTCTAAACAAGATCAAATTGTTATGAAAAAAGAGCTTAATTTAAATCCTAAAAAACAAAAAAAACAAAAAATACAAAAAATGTAAAGAAATAAGGAGTGAATAATGACAGCAAATTATGGAGTTAATTTTAATATTAGCAATGGTGCGGCAAGTCCTATTAAAGTGCAAAGTGATACGCCTATTGGTATTGCGGCTAGCTTAAAAGGTGCAAGTAAAGAAATGATTTACACAAAGGCTGGTTATGAAAGCGTGGAAGCTATGCCAATCTTTGCCTTTTCAAATGTAAATAAAGCAAAAGAATTTGTAAACGATTTAATCAAAGAAAATAACTTACAAGATTTTAGACTTTTAGATACTTTAGAATGTATCAATCTACAAAATGTAAGTAATGTAATTATTATTAGTTTTTTTGAAGAAAGCGAGGAAAGTGAAAACACTTTAATCAATATTGTTAATGCCATAGAAGCTTTTAAAAAAGCAAAGCATAAAACAGGTTTTAGCCCTGATTTAATCATTGCTCCTTATTACTCACATGAAGCAGGAGTAAAGGCTAAGCTTGAAAGTGTGGCAAGTTCTATGAATATCACAGCTATTGTGGATCTTTACGCTACAAATGTTGGCGAAGCTATTAATACAATGGAGGCTTTTAGCTCTAAAAGATTAATTGCCACTTGGCCACAGGTTCAAATCTTAAATACACAAGGAAAATACGCTTATGTTCCACAATCTCCTATCATCGCAGGTTTAATAGCTCATACAGATGGAGATAAAGAATATGGCTTTAGTGATTCTTACTCAAATAGAGTGATGAATGGGGTTACTGGCACAGAGTATTTTATAGAGTTTATCAATGGCTTTGATTGTGATGCAGAAAGACTAAGAAACGCTCATATTTCAACTTGTATTTTAAGTGAAGGTTATCGCTCTTGGGGTGGGGAAACTAGCCATGAAGATACGATTTGGCAAGATTTAGCTCGTGTAAGAACTTTTGATCGTATAGCCCTAGCAGGACAAAAAGCAGCTTTTAAAGCTATTGATAAAAAAGCAAGTGAATTATATTTTATAAAAATCAGCATTGAAGAATTGCTAAGAGATTTAAAAGGAGCTAAGGTTTTAATTGGCTATGAGGTAAGCTGGGATGAAGAAAGAAACACAGATGCCAATGTGAGTGCTGGTAAGTTTTATCTAAATATAAAAATGATGAATAATCCAATCGTTAAACAAATCACTTTAGAGTTCATCTACTCTGATGAATGGGCGAGTGATTTGATTAAAACTATTAGTGC
>NZ_MJXO01000048.1:0-28475 GCF_001762835.1 Campylobacter sp. BCW_6466 | reverse complement strand
TCCTACTTATTAAAATTTCATCCTGATAATTTTAAAATTATTGGGATGGATGTTTTTTTGGATTTATTTTTTTATTTTTGTTTTATTATTTAATTTTATAAAAATATAATTATCTTTTTATGCAACTTATAGGATAATATAGGATTTTAATTTTATTATCTAGGAAGATCATGTTTGATAAAATTCATTATTATTATTATTTTAATGCTAATTATGAAAAATGTTTAAACTTGAGTGAGCAATTTTTAAAAGAAAGTCCAAAATTTGCTTTAGAATTTGCTATGCTTTCTTCTTATAAACTTTCTCTTTTTCAAAAAGCTTTATATTATGCTCAAGAGCTTTTTTCTTTAAATCCTACAAGTTTTAATGGTCTTATACTTGCTAAAAGCTATATTGAAAATTTAAGATTTGATGAAGCCTTGAATTTATTACAAACACTTTTAACTCGCAAAGATGATTTAGAAGATGAACTTAAGTTAGAATTGGCTTTTATTTATAAACTGAGTAATAAACTAGAAGAATCTGAACAAATTTTCAAAGAATTACTTTCTAAAGATATGTATAATCTTAATCTATGGAAAAATTATGCAGAAATTTATTTTAAACATGATTTTACCAAGGCATTAAATGCACATGAACACTTATGTCATTTTATGCAAGATTTGATTGATAAACTACAAAAAGGAATCATTGCTGAACAAACCAATCTTAATTTAGTCAAACTTGAAGATAGGCTTCATAGTAAAACCAAAGAAAATCTTACCATTTCTAAAATAGAAGATTTTTTAACTCATCAAATTTTACCCCAAAAAGCATACTTACTTTTTAAGCTTTTTAGAATATCTGATTCTTTAGAACTTTTTCAATCACTACAAGAAGCCAATCAACACCATGCACAGTTTTGGCAAAACTATGCTAAGGTATTAGAATTTAACTCAAACTATCAAGAAGCTTATCATGCTTATAAAAAATGTCTTAGTTTGGATTCTCATGCAACCTATCAATTTGATTTGGCTTATCTTTTGATGCGTATGGGAGTGGATGATAATTTTGAAGAGGGCAAGAAGTATTATGAAAGCAGATTATTTTATGCTCATAATGAAACTTTTTCTACTTATCATTATAATGAAAGCCTAAAAGCTTTTAATAAATTTGGCGTTGATGCTTTTAAAAATAAAGAAGTTTTAGTATTTTGCGAGCAAGGCTTTGGCGATACTATAATGTATGCAAGATGCTTAGAAAAACTTTGCAAAATCGCTTCAAAGGTTTTATTTGCTCCTCAAAGTGCCATGTATGAAATGTTTAAAAATCAAATCAAATTTTTAAATCAAAATGATGATATTTTTAAAAATGTAAAGGTTTTAAAAAATCTACCTACAAATTTTGATTATGCTATTCCTATTTGTTCTTTGCCTTTTTTTATTGATATTAAGCTTGATGAGATTTCACGATTAAAAACACCTATATTGCCACAGAAAAAACCACATAATAAAAGAAAAAAACTTGGTATTTTTTATGCTACTCCTAATGCTGAAAATTCTGATTTATTAAGAAATGTAAAATTTGAATTTTTATTTGATATATTAAAAGACTTAGATTATGAAATCATTTCTTTTCAAATGCAATTAAAAGAAGAATTACCTAAGGTAATAGAAGATAGAAGTAAGCTTATAAAAAATTGGAATGATACTCTAAATTATTTATATGATATTGACTGTATGCTTAGTATTGATAGTGCTATAGCGCATTTAAGTTTAGCTATGGATATTCCTACTATAGTTCTTTTACATCCTAGATTTGATTGGCGTTGGGGAAAATTTGAAAATCCTAAAAGTTATTTTTGGCCAAAAGCAAAATGTTTTATCATAAAAGAACAAGAAGAAACAAAAAGGAATTTGCAAAAACTGATTAAAGATATTTTAAACTAAAGCTTAGTTTAAGAGCTTTAGGTGGAAAATTTGGTTTTTGATAACATCAGCTAGCATTTTTGGCATTTGGTTTATAATATCTTGATAATTTTGCTTTGCATCTTGACCTTTTAATGTCAAATTTAATTTTGCATTTTTTGCTGAAAGAATTTTTCCATTGCTTGTAGAAATGATTTTAAAATTAATACTAGCCACACCTTCCTTACTCGTTGTGATAAAATAATTTGTAATATTTACATAAAAATCTTGCAAATTTACCACCACAACATAATCTGTAAATTTAGCATACATTTTAGCCTTGTCTTTTTCTTGTGTTAAAAAAGGACTTACATTTATAAGTTTTGCATCTTTAGGACTAAAATGCGACAAAGTTTTAGAACTTTGATAAATACCATTTGCAGCAGAATTAACCCAATTAAGTTTTAAACTTTGAATCAAATTTTTAGCAAATAATGTAGAAAACTCCTTATCACTCACCCTAAAACCATCTAAAAAATAACCGAAATTTTTCCTAAAAGTTAATACAATAGCAAAATCAATATCTTTATCTTTGCTGATTTGTGATTTTTTTTCAATCAAAGTAGAACTATCAAACAATGCTTTTTGTTGATCTAGATTTGGATTTGCAACATTTTGATTTAGATCTATTAGCTCAAAACCATCTGTGCTTTTTTCAATTTTAATAACCTTTTTCTGAGAAAAATTATTTGCCAAAAGATTAGAACTTAAAACTAAACTTAAAAACAAAATGAAACAATACCTCATCTTCATCCTTATAAACTATTTAAATATAAAATTATACTCTTTATTTTATAAAAAATCTTGTAAAAAATTCATAGATGAAACACAAATAAAAGGACTGGATTTATAATTTAAAGGGTTATATAAAATGTATTTTTTAGAAAAATCTCCCATAAATCCTCCATTTTGATTAATCAAAAAATCTCCTGCTACAATATCCCAAATATTAAGCTTTTCAAATCTTTTATAAACTCCTGCCTTAGCCTCTAAAATAGCACAAAATTTTAATCCAGAGCCTATATTAATAGCTTTTAATTGATGCTCTTTTGCAAAGTCTTCATCTTCTTTGCTAAGATGATTAACACTCAATAAGGCTTTATATTTATTTTTCTCGTATTCTTGCTGGTCAATTTGCAAAGGTTTATCGTTTTTATAAACCTTAGTTTTTGCATGAGCATAGAATATATCACCTTTTGATGGATTTTGTATAAGCGATAAAACAGGGCGATTGTCATGAACTAAACTTATCATAACACAAAATTCATCACTGCCTTTTAAAAAACCACTTGTTCCATCAAGAGGATCAATAAGCCAAAAAGTTTTTAATTCTTCACATTCTTCTTTGCTGAGTAATTTTTCTTCTGATAAAATTTTAATATCCGTAGAACCTAAAATATCATTTAAAATTTTATTAGAAGCAAGATCTGCTGATGTAAGCGGGCTTTTATCTTCTTTTTCCCAAGTTTTGAAATTTTTTCTCTCTTCTAAAATAGCCTTAGAAGCTTGATTGCTAGCATTTATAGCAATTTCTAAAAATTTATCAAGATTAAGCATGATTATAAACTTTCTATAAGATTTTTAAAATTATACAAGAAGATTTTGTGGAATTTTTAATTTCCACAAAAATTTTAATTAAATTTTACTAGTTTCACCCAAATAAAGTTGTCTTGGACGGACTATTTTAAGACTTTCTTGCTCTTTTTGTTCTATCCACTGAGCTATCCATCCTGGGGTGCGTCCTATAACAAATAAAGTGGCAAACATTTCATTTGGAATACCTAAGGCTTTTAAAATAAGTCCGCTATGAAAATCAACATTCGGATATAGCCCTCTTTGTACAAAATAATCATCATTTAAAGCAATCTCTTCTATACGCGTTGCTACTTTAATAAGATTGGTATCAATACCCAACTCATCAATAAGTTGATCACGAAGTTTTTTAAGTACTTTTGCTCTAGGATCAAAATTTTTATAAACCCTATGCCCAAAGCCCATCAAACGGAAAGGATCGTTTTTATCCTTAGCCCTTTTGATGAATTCATCTACCCTATCAACACTACCTATTTGCTCAAGCATTCTAATAACACCTTCATTAGCTCCACCATGTGCATGACCCCAAAGTGCACCAATACCTGCTGCTATACAGGCATAAGGATGAGCATGAGTTGAACCCACAGCACGAACCGTTGAAGTTGAAGCATTTTGCTCATGATCTGCATGAAGCATAAAAACTGTATCAAGTGCTTTTACTTCTATAGGTTTAAGCTCTACATGATCGTAAGGATAAGTTCTTAACATATATAAGAAATTTTCTGTAAAACCACGATCTAAATTTGGATAAGCCATAGGAAAGCCATGTTTATATCTATAAGCGGTGGCGACTATAGTAGGGATTTTAGCCACTATTCTAGCTGCCATTTCCATATATTCTTCTTTTACGTTCATGTTTAAATGATCAGGATAAAAAGCACTAAGCGATGAAACAGCACCTTGTAAAACTGCCATAGGATGAGCATTATCAGGGAAAGAATCAAAAAGACGATGCATACCTTCATGGATAAAAGAACGCTTTTTCATTTCATAACGAAACGCTTCAAGACGCGTAGCATCAGGTAATTCTTTATAAAGTAAAAGATGAACCACATCTAAATAAAGTTTGTTTTCAGCAAGCCACTCTATAGGATAGCCACGGTGCATTAAAATTCCGTTTTCTCCATCAATATAAGTGATTTTTGATTTACAAGTAGCTGTAGAAGTTAAGCCCTCATCATAAGAAAACATTCCTGTTTGTTTATAAAAACTTGACATATCTACAACGCTTGGCCCAGTTGTACCATCATATATAGGAAATTCATAGCTTTTTCCATTTCTATTATCGGTTATAGTAACGGAATTTGACATTTTCGCTCCTTTTATTGTTACTTTTATTAATTCTAACAAAAAAGGACGATTATGAGTTTTTTTATTATTGAATTTTTAAGATTTTGTTTGCTTTTTTGAGTAAAAAAGTAACTTTCATTTTTTAGAATTAGAAAGAAATTTAATCATACTCATAACAATAATAGCCTCAAATAACGCTGTTAAAATAAGTGCTGAATAAAGCTTCTCATCAATAACCTTGCCCGAATAACCCAGAGTAGCTGTTGCTATAAGCAAGGTTAAAGGCATAGAATGACTAAGACCAAATAAAATCATATTTTTAAAACCAATTCTTTTTAAAAAAACACTTGCACATAAAATTCTTAAACCCACCATAACAAACATAAGTAAAAATGCTTGTAAAACGATTTTATAATCTAAAATCATTTTAAGATCAAAGGTTGAGCCTATATGGATAAAAAAAATAGGGATCAAAAACCCGTGTCCAAAAGTAGAAAGCTTGTGCTCAAGATCTTTTTTATGATCAAAAAAAGTAGCTATAAATGAACCTGCTATAAAAGAGCCAAGAACGATTTCAAGTTTTGTAATAACCATAGCAACAATAATCAGTATAAAAATGGCCATACAAAATCTTATATCTTTTTCATTTTTATCTTCCCATGGCATAAGCACAACTTTAAGCTGAGGATACCACCAAAAAAGCACACCAAGCATTTTAAATCCGAGCAAACAAAGTCCCAAAAAGATATTAAGATATAAAATACTTTGCGCTACATCAATAATACCTATTCCTTCGCGCAAAAAAGCTCCCGCTATAGTCAAAAGCACAATAGAAATCACCTCAGCTAAAGTAGCTACTATCATAGCAATATTTAGCCAATAACACTCTTTTCCAAAATCCTTAAAAAGTAAAGATAAAAGCCCTACACTCATCACAGGTATAATGATAATAAATACTAAAGAAAGTCCAAAAATCCATACTATAAAAGAAGATAAAGCGTAAAGTAAAAAAATATAAAAAAAACTTTTTTTGACAACTTCTTTATCCATATTAAAAAAGGCTCTTAAATTTACCTCCATGCCCGCTATAAACATTAGATAATAAAAACCTACATTGGCTAAAAGTGCAAAATTTTCACTTTTTCCTATGAAACCAAAATACGCTATTATTGCCCCTAAAATAATTTCAGTAGCCGAAAGAGGCAAGCGTAAAATTTTTGCAATATGCGGAGAAAAAAGTAAGCATAAAGCTATAACAATAAGAATTTTTAAATCAATTAAAGCCTGTGTATCAATGACACTCTGATGCAAAAGTAAATCCCATTTCTTTTAATTTTATTATATCTTGACTTGGTTCTTCACCTTTAGTGGTTAAATAATCCCCTATAACAATAGCCCCAGCACCTGCTTGAAAAATTTCATATTGTCTTTCTCGTAATACCACTTCACGCCCACCTGCTACCATTACCACGCTTTGCGGTAAAGCCTCTTTGGTATCACGAACAATTTTTAAGGCTTCATCAGCGCTAAGTCTTGGAACTTGTAGTTTTAAATTTTCATTTGCTATAAAAAAATTAATAGGCGTTGAAAAAGGTTGTAATTCTTGCAAAGATTTTCTAAAACTTAGCCTATCTTCTTCACTCTCACCCATACCATAGATTCCACCACAACAAAGCATAAGCCCTGCTTCTTTAGCGTTTAAATTGGTTTGAAATCTACTTTCCCAAGTATGCGTGGTGCAAATTTGCGGAAAAAATTCCTTAGAAGTTTCAAGATTGTGATTATAAGAAAAAATTCCTGCTTTTTTAAGTTCTTTGAGTTGTTCCACGCTTGCCATGCCATTACAGGCAATTAAAAGCAAGTTAGGCACTTCTTTTTGCACGGCCTTAGCAGCTTCGCAAACATACTCAAGCTTTTCATCATCAAGCCCAAGTCCTGCTGTAACCAAACAAAAACCCAAGGCTTCATTTTTCTTTGCCATTTTTGCTTCTAAAACGATTTGTGAAAGTTCTTTACGACGATATTTTTGAATATCTGTTTTTACATGGGCACTTTGGGTACAGTATTTACAGTCTTCTGAACAATTTCCACTCGCTATATTTGAAATAGCACAAAGCATGATTTGCATTCTAATCCTTCATTTCTTTTTTGATTTTGCACTTTAAGCATTCTAAGAATGTACCTTTTTTAAGCTCTTTTATCACTAAAGTTTCGCCACACTCTTCGCATTTTTCTTCACTTGGTTTGTATTTGCTTATAAAATTGCATTTTGGATAAGCACTACAACCATAAAATTTACCGCGTTTTGAAAAGCGTTCTACGATTTCACCTTTTTGACAACTTGGACAAGTAATACCTGTACCATTGGCTTTGGCTTTTGCGGCTGTGTTTTCGCTTTCATTTTTACTTTCACTTTTTAAATTTCTTGAATACTTGCATTTTGGGAAATTTAAACACGCTACAAATTCTCCAAAACGCCCTTTTCTAATAGCAAGTTCCCCGCCACAATCAGGACAACTTTCACCTAGTTTTGTGACAGTTTTTTGACTAGCAATTTTTGTTTTTCCTTCTTCGATTTTTCTCATAAAAGGATAGTAAAATTCTTTTAAAGTTTCTTGCCAATCTGCCTTATCTTCAGCGATTTCATCTAAGGTGTTTTCAAGGTTTGAAGTAAATTTACTATCTACTATATCGCTAAAATTTTTCTCAAGCACTTCGGTTACATTAAAAGCGATTTCACTAGGAATGAGTTGTTTTTTGTCTATTTTTACATAATCACGGCTTGTAAGTATAGAAATAGTTGGCGCATAAGTAGAAGGGCGACCTATACCCAAACTTTCAAGTTTTTTTACAAGGCCTGCTTCTGAATACCTTGAAGGCGGTTCGGTAAAATGTGAGCTCATTTCTAAATTTTGTATTTTTAAATTTTCACCTATTTTAAGATTTGGTAAAATTTTATCCTTATCCATATCGCCATAAACTTTATAATATCCATCAAAAAGGATTTTTCTACCGCTTATTTTAAAAACTGCTCTATCATTTTTTACAAACACATTTTGAGTTTGAGAAATAGCAGGATTTATCTGACAGGCTAAAAAGCGATTGTAAATAAGTGTGTAAAGTTTTAACTCATCTTTGTCTAAAAATTTGGCCGCAATTTCTGGAGTAAAACTTAAATTTGTAGGGCGTATAGCTTCATGGGCTTCTTGAGCACCTTTGGCCTTTGTAGTATATACATTTGCTTTGCTTGGAAGATAATCTTGGCCAAAATTTGCTTGTATGAATTTTCTTGCATTTTCTATAGCTTCTTTGGCCAAATTTAAACTATCAGTTCTCATGTAGGTAATAACCCCCATCACGCCCTCGTGAGTATTTACTCCTTCATAGAGTTTTTGAGCTATCATCATGGTTTTTTTAGGGTTAAAACCAAGGCGATTGCTAGCACTTTGCTGTAAAGTTGAAGTCATAAAAGGAGGTGGTGGAGCGATTTTTCTTTCTTTGCTTTCAATGTCACTTATAGTATAAGCTTCATTTTTGCAAGCTTCCAGTACAAGTTTGGCACGATCTTTGTTGATAATGGTAAGTTTTTCTATCTTAGCTTTGTCAAACTCAACTAGTTCTGCATCCAAATCTTTTTGAAAAATCATATCTATGCTAAAATATTCCAGTGGTACAAAGGCACGAATTTCTTTTTCACGATCGACTATGATCTTTAAAGCCGCACTTTGAACACGCCCTGCGCTAAGTCCTCTTTGAATTTTTTGCCCCAATAAGGGGCTGAGTTTATATCCTACAATGCGATCTAAAAGGCGTCTAGTTTGTTGGGCATTTACAGAGTGCATATCTAATTTTCTTGGATTTTTTAAAGCATTTTCTATAGCACTTTTAGTAATTTCATGGAAAACGATGCGTGGCAAGGTGTTTTCATCTTTTCCTATAGCTTTTGCAATATGATAAGCTATGGCTTCTCCTTCTCTATCCTCATCCGTTGCAAGATAGACTTCTTTGGCATCTTTGGCTTTGCTTTTAAGTTCTTTAACTAAGGCGCTATGATCGCTTGTGATTCTATACTCAGGGATAAATTCATCATCTTCTATTTTAATCCCAAAGCTTGATTTAGGTAAATCTCTAATATGTCCTTTAGAAGCAATCACTTCATAATCTTTTCCCAAAAAATTTCCTATGGTTTTAGCTTTTGCAGGAGATTCTACTATGATTAAATTTTTCTTCATTTTACACCCTTGTTAAATAAAAAGCTGAATTTAGCTAAAATTATTTAAAATTCTACTTATAAAATATATTTTAAAAACAAAACTATCATAACAAAATAAATAAAATATAATTTTAAGTAATTTTAAATACAAATCATAATTTTTGGAGTATAATAAAATAAAAAAGGCAAAATTATGAATGGCAAAACTTATAAATTTCATCCAAATGATACAAAAATGGATAAAAAAATAATTCAAATTACCGAAAAATCCGGATTTAAAGCAGCTGTGTTTTCTATGGCCGCTATGACTATGCTAGGAAGTGTAGTCATTTCATCTGCTCTACCTGCTATCAACAGACATTTTGAAGAACTTTTAACCCAAAGTGGTGCTACTCTTGCTTCAAGTTTCACATTAGCTCATCTTGATATACTTGTTCGCTTAGTTTTAACCATTCCTGCTATTTTTGTTGTCATTTTATCTCCATTCGCTGGTATTTTAATGGATAAATTTGGCAAATTAAAATTCATTCTTCCAGCTATGGTGGTTTGGACTATTTCTGGAGTAAGTGGCTTTTTCTTAAATGATATTTATGCTATACTGACTTCAAGAGCTATTTTTGGTATGGCAACTGCTTTTATAATGACAGGCGCTTCGGCTTTACTTGGAGATTATTATAGTCGCGGTGGCTTTAATCGCAGAGAAAATGCTTTAAGTCTTCAAGGATTTTTTTGTGCGGTAGGGGGTGCTATTTTTATTTCTATTGCGGGATTTGTTTCAAGTTATTCTTGGCGTTATCCTTTTTTGGTGTATGGACTTGGAATTTTAATTACCTTAATGACTATCATTTATCTTTTTGAACCTAGAAAATTTAAATTCTATAATCATACAAAAATAGAAGCAAAAACAAATTATTGGCAATTTTTCCCTATCTATTTTATAGGTTTTTTTATCATGGTAGTTTATTATATTTCGCCAACTCAACTTCCTTACTATATAGAAGAACATTTAAGATTGGACCCTAAATATATAGGTATTTCGATGTCTGTGTCTGCACTATGTTATGGTTTTTTCTCTCTAAGCTATAGATATATTATAAAATTCTTAAGTATTAAAACTATCTATGTTTTAACTCTTTTTATCGTATCTTGTTCTTTTTTGCTGCTTTTTTTAGTAGATAGCTTTTTCACAGTTTTAATCGCCTTAGCTTTGCTTGGAATGGGCGGAGGTATTATGCTTGTAAATAATACGGCTTATCTTTTTTCAATCTGTCCTGAAAATGCTCGCGCTAGGGCTTATGGAATTTTAGCAAGTTGTATATTTTTAGGACAATTTTTAAGTCCTATTATCTCTCAACCTATCGTTAGGAAAATGGGTCTTGTAGATGCTTTTTTAATATGGTCAATAGTAATTTTTATAGTGTGCATTGTGTTTTTATTTTTAAAGCAAAAACCTAGGATAAATTAGCAAGAAAAATCTTGCTAATTTTATTTATTACAAACCTACTGCACTTAAAGTTTGGTATTTACTCATATAAATTTGAGCTTCAATTTTTCTCATTGTATCAAGCGCTACTTGAACTACAATAAGTACAGAAGTACCGCCAAAATGAAAAGGCACACCCATAAATTTCACCAAAACCCAAGGCAAGGTTGCAACAAGCCCTAAATAAATAGAACCTGATAAAGTTAAACGAGAAGCCACTTCATTAAGATAATTTGAAGTTCCTTCACCTGGACGAATTCCAGGGATAAAACCGCCTTGCTTTTTCAAATTTTCTGCTATGTCTTTAGCGTTAAATACAATAGAAGCATAAAAATAAGCAAAGAAAATTACAAACAAGAAAGTTAAAACATGAAACAAATAACCATTTGGATTTAAAAAGTCATTAATGGCTTGTAGATAAGGATTTGTACTAGTTTGTAAAATCGTTGTTGGAAACATCAAAATCGCACTAGCAAAAATCGGTGGAATAACTCCACTAAGATTGAGTTTAATAGGAATATAATTCATAATGCGTTTGTTTTGATTTTGCATTACAACTTTACGAGAATAAGAAATAGGAATTCTTCTTTCTCCAAGTTCTACATAAATAATCACGCCTATAGTGATTAAAATCAAAGCAAAAATTGCAAAAGCGGTTAAGAAATTCATCTCACCTGAATTAATTTGTCCTACAGTTCCTGAAATCGCTCTTGGAATACCTGAAACAATACCTGCAAAAATGATTAAAGAAATACCATTTCCTATACCTCTTTGTGTAATTTGTTCGCCAAGCCACATTAAAAGCATAGTTCCTGCAAGCATAGAAATAGCACAAAGTGCGATAAACATATTTAAATCTTCCACCATTATAGCCCCTGCGCCACCACGACCATGTAAGCTTTGCAAACCTATAGCAACGCCTATACTTTGAACCAAAGTAATCACAATAGTCGCATAACGGATAATTTGCATATATTTTTGCATACTATCACGCTCTTTTTTCATCTTACCAATATTTGGAAAAGTTGCTGCAAGAAGCTCCATAATAATAGAAGCAGTAATATAAGGCATAATACCTAAAGAAATGATAGAAAAGCGTTCAGCCGCTCCACCACTAAAAACATTAAATAAACCCAAAGCATTGTTTTGATTGTTATTAAAAAATTCCGCAATCACATCAGCATTGACGCCAGGAACTGGCACATAAGCCAGAACCCTATAAGCAAACAAAAATGCTAAGGTGATTAAAATCTTATTCGTCAATGCTCTATTCATTATTTTGATCCGGTGACGCTAATATTCTCGTCTTTGATTTTTGATACTAAGTCTTTTGCACTTGCACCAATTAATTTGATTTTATTCACAGATTTTGAAATTTTGTGAACACTTTTAATGCTCTCAAATGTAATTTCATTAAGCTCTTTTACAGCTGTGATTTTTTCAACATTGATTACATAAGGTTTTTGAATTTTAGAAGTAAAACCTACTTTTGGTAGTCTTCTTTGAAGTGGTTGTTGACCCCCTTCAAAACCTCTTTTTTCATTATAGCCTTTTCTAGCAGTTTGACCTTTACCCCCTTTAGTAGCAGTCTTACCCATGCCAGAACCTTGACCACGACCAATTCTTTTAGTTTTATGCGTTGAACCCGCTGCTTTTGTTAAATTCATCTTCTTATCCTTTTAACATTGTTAAAGCTTTGATTGTAGCACGAACCACATTAGCTGAATTATTTGAACCCAAAGACTTGGTTAAGATGTCTTTAATACCTGCAAGCTCGACGATAGGGCGTGTAGAACCACCCGCGATAACTCCTGTACCTTCACTAGCTGGTTTAAGTAAAATTCTACTTGCGTTGTATTTTACCTCTACATCATGAGCGATAGTTGAGCCTTTAGTTTTAACTTCAACGATATTTTTAAACGCATCGTCAACAGCTTTACGGATAGCATCTGGAACTTCCTTAGCCTTACCATAACCAACACCTACCAAACCTTTGCGGTTTCCAACGATAACTAAAGCAGTAAATCTAAATCTTCTACCACCTTTAACAACCTTAGTAACTCTGCCGATATCGACGATTACTTCTTCAAATTCTTCTCTATTATATTTTTCCATCGATTTACCCCTTATAGCCTAATGCCATTTTCTCTTAAAGATTCAGCTAAAACTGCAATAACACCATGATATACATAACCATTTCTATCAAAAACAGCTTGTTCTATCTTTTTAGTTTTTAAAGTTTTAGCAAATTCAGCAGCGATTTTTTTAGCGCCTTCTTTATTTGCTTTAACGCCAAGTTTGCGTCCATCAACTGCTGCTAAAGTTACAGCTTTTGCATCATCAATCGCTTGGATATATAGAGTTCTGTTCGATTTAAATACAGAAATTCTTGGAAAATTTTCACAACCTGAAATTTTCGCTCTAATTCTTTTTTTTCTTTTGATTCTTAAAGTTAGTTTTCTTTTTAATACATTTGCTCTCATATTCTACCCTTACTTCTTAGATGTCTTACCAGCTTTGCGGATAATGCGTTCATCAGAATACTTAACGCCTTTTCCTTTATATGGCTCTGGTGGTCTAAATTCACGAATTTGAGCAGCAACTTGACCTACAACTTGTTTATCACTTCCTTTAACTGTAATAGTATTTTTATCCACTACAATTTCAATTCCTTCTGGAATATCATAATTAATAGGATGAGAAAAACCAAGGCTTAGTTCTAAAACTTTACCTTTTAAAGCTGCTTTATAACCAACTCCATTGATTTCAAGAGTTTTTGAAAAACCTTGAGTTAAACCTACAACGATATTGTAAGCTAAAGCTCTGTAAGTTCCCCAATAAGCTCTACTTTGTCTATCTTCACCTTTTGGAGAAAAAAGAATATTATTATCTTTAATCTCAACATTTACATTTGCTTTAGTATCAAGTTCTTTTGCCAAATTTCCTTTTTTAAATTTAAGCAAATTTCCTTCTAATTTTACTTCTACTCCTGCTGGAATAGCAATCGGTTGTTTACCTATACGAGACATATTTTTCCTTTTTATTTGTCTAGGATATTTCTACTTTTTTAAAAGAATGGATACCCAATGCCATAAAAAGCAGATTTTTTACCAAATAGTACATAAAATTTCGCCGCCAACACCTGCTTTATAAGCTTCATCATTAGCTAAAACGCCACGACTTGTGCTAACTACGATAGTACCATAGCCGTTTTTAAAACGCTTGATTTCATCTTTACCTTTATAAACACGACGACCAGGCTTAGAAATTCTTTTAAGCTCATTGATAACACTCTTACCTTTTTCATCGTATTTTAAAACTACATTGATAAATTTCTTTTTATCTTCTTCAATAACATTAAAACTCTCAATATAGCCCTTAGCTTGAAAAATTCCAACTAAAGCTTCTACAACTTTAGAATGTAAAAGCTTGGTTGTTTCAAGCTTTCTCATTCCTGCATTTCTGATACGAGTGAGTGAATCTGAAATAATATCATTTATCATATTTTATCCTTACCAACTTGCTTTCTTAAGGCCTGGAATCAAACCTTCATTGCCCATTTTTCTTAAGCAAACTCTGCAAATTCCAAAATCTCTATAAACCGAATGCGGACGCCCACAAATTTGGCATCTCGTATAAGCTCTAACCTTAAATTTAGGCTTGCGTGCCGCTTTTGCAATCATTGATTTTTTAGCCATCTTACTTTCCTTTTGTAAATGGCACACCGATAAGTTCTAATAACTTTTGTGCCTGTTTGTCATTTTGTGCTGTTGTAACTATAGAAATATTCATACCATGAGTTCTTAAAATTTTATCATACTCCACTTCTGGGAACATCAACTGCTCATCAAGACCGAAGTTATAGTTTCCGCGTCCATCAAAACCATCTCTACTTAAACCTCTAAAGTCTTTCACCCTTGGCAAAGCAATAGAAATTAATTTATCAAGAAAAGCATACATATTTTCTTTTCTTAAAGTTACCATTACACCCACAGGAAAACCTTCGCGAACTTTAAATCCTGCAACTGATTTTTTAGCTTTAGTAATCACAGCCTTTTGTCCTGCAATTAAAGAAATAGTATCTGCAACATTTTGCAATATTTTTTGATCTTTAGCCAACTCACCAGCACCTACGCTGATAACTACTTTTTCGATCACAGGGATAAGCATAGGATTTTTAATATCAAATTCTTTAACCAATGCAGGTTTAATGCTTTGATTGTATTTTTCTTTTAATCTCATCATCGCTTACTCCTGAACTTTTGCCACATTGGAAATATCCATTGGCATTTCTTTATTGATAAAACCACCATTTGGGTTTTTCTCACTCGGCTTAATAGCTTTTTTAGCGATTTTACATCCTTCAACTACCACTTTAAGTGTTTTTGGATATACCGCTAAAACTTTACCTGTTTTACCTTTATCATCGCCTGTGATAACCTTAACGCTATCACCTTTTTTGATTTTTAATTTAACCGCCATTATAATACCTCCGGTGCTAGTGAAACGATTTTCATAAAGCCACCATATCTAACTTCTCTGCCCACTGGCCCAAAGATACGAGTTCCGATAGGCTCTCTTTTGTTGTCAAGAATAACCGCAGCATTTTCATCAAAACGAATCAAAGAACCATTATCTCTATGAATTTCTTTTTTAGTTCTAACGATAACCGCTTTTACCACTTGACCTTTTTTAACTTTTCCATTTGGTAAAGCTTTTTTAACAGATGCAACGATTACATCACCTACGGTAGCGTATCTTCTTTTGCTACCCCCTAAAACCTTGATACACATTAATTCTTTTGCACCGCTATTATCAGCAACTGCAAGTCTTGTAAAACTTTGAATCATTACTCAACTCCTGTAGCTAATACAGATTTTAAGCGAAATGATTTTCTTTTTGAAAGTGGTCTGCATTCTACTGCAACAACAGTATCACCCACTTTAACTTCATTTCTCTCATCATGAATTAGATATTTTTTAAAGCGTTTAACAATTTTTCTATATCTTGGATGAACCACTTTTCTTTCAACCAAAACACTTGCGGTTTTTTCACCAGCGATTTTAACAACAACGCCTTGAATTTCTCTTTTAAATGCCATTTTCTCTATCCTTATCTTAAAGCGTTAATTGCTGTATTTATTCTAGCAATGTCTTTTTTTACTTGGCTAATCTCTTTTGGATTAGTAAGTTGCATTGTTTTTAGCTTTTGTTTTAAAGTGAATAAAAGCACCTTTTTTTCTTTTAGCATTGTTGCAAGCTCAGCTGCTGTTTTATCTTTAATCTCAGTATATTTCATTTTGGCTCTCTCTTGTAACAAACTTAGTTTTAAATGGAAGTTTATGCATAGCTAAAGTCAATGCTTCTCTTGCCATTTCTTCGCTTACTCCTGCCATTTCATAAATGATACGGCCTGGCTTGATATTCATTACCCATTCCTCAACAGCACCTTTACCTTTACCCATACGAGTTTCTAAAGGTTTTTTTGTCAAAGGCTTATCTGGGAAAACTCTAATCCAAGTTTTTCCTTGTCTTTTAACGAAACGAGTTAAAGCAATACGCGCTGCTTCGATTTGGCGTGAGTTAATGCGTCCTGCTTCAGTTGCTTTTAATGCAAATTCACCAAAAGTAAATTCTGTTCCACGATTAGCATAACCTCTGTTACGCCCTTTCATCATTTTGCGATATTTAGTTCTTTTTGGCATTAACATGATTATTTACCCCTTCTTGTGCGTCTTGGCTTTTTAGCTGGAGCACTTTCTTCAGTTTTTTCAGGTTGCATACCTTTGTGTAATACCTCACCTTTAAAGATCCATACTTTAACCCCTATATTTCCATAAGTAGTTCTAGCTTCTGCAAAACCATAATCGATTTTTGCTCTTAAAGTATGAAGTGGAACGCGTCCTTCAAGATACCATTCTGTTCTTGCCATTTCAGCACCGCCTAAACGACCAGAAACTGAAACTTTAATCCCTTTAGCGCCTGCTTTTTGCGCGCCTTGAATTACTTTTTTCATTGCTCTTCTAAAAGCAATTCTTTTTTCAAGTTGAGTTGCAACACTTTCAGCAGCAAGTTGAGCTGAAGCTCCTGCTTTTCTTTCTTCTTTGATATTGATATTTACATCTTTACCGATTAAATCTTGCAATTCTTTTCTTAAATTATCAACATCACTACCTTTTTTACCGATGATGATACCTGGTCTTGCAGCAACTACAGTAACGCGAAGTTTTTTAGCAGTTCTTTCTACTAAAATTTGGCTAATTCCTGCGTAATAAAGTTTTCTTTTTAAGAAAGCTCTGATTTTGTAATCTTCACCGATATTTTCTACTAAATTTGCTTTAGTTGGAAACCATCTTGATTCCCAGTTTCTATTGATTCCTAGTCTTAGACCAATTGGATTAACTTTTTGTCCCATTAGCTTTCCTTTTTCGCTGTTGCTTTTTTAGTGCTTGTTGTTTTTTTAGCTGGAGCTTTTGTTGTAGTAGTTTTTTTAGCTACTGCTTTTTTCTCTTCAGCTTTCACTTCTGCTTTTGCCACTTCTACTAAAATATGTGAAGTTGGTTTTCTAATACGACTTGCACTTCCTCTAGCTCTTGGTCTAAATCTTTTCAACACCGCAGCTGCATCCACGCGACAACTTTTTACAACCACTTCGTTTGCTTCAAAGCCACCATTTGCTACTGCACTTGAAATTGCGTTTGCGATATATTTTGCACCTTTATTTGGCATAAATTTTAAACTAGCCATAGCTAATTCTGCATTCATCCCCTGAACTTCCTTAGCAATCAATCTTGCTTTAGTTGGAGATAATCTTATGAATTTAATTAATGCTTTACTCATATCTTATCCCTTACTTACCAATTTTCTTTTGCACAGAGCCTTTATGCCCTTTAAATGTGCGTGTTGGAGCAAATTCACCAAGCTTATAACCGATATGATTTTCAGTAATATAAACTGGAATAAAGCTTTTACCATTATGAACATTAAATGTAAGTCCTATCATATCAGGAGTAATTGTGCTTCTTCTTGACCAAGTTTTAATTGGTTTATTATCATTAGCCTTTTTAGCAGCGATGACTTTTTTCATTACATGATCATCAACAAAAGGACCTTTTTTTAGTGATCTAGCCATCTTACTTTCCTTTTCTTCTTGAAATTATTAGCTTATCGCTAGCTTTTTTACGACGAGTTTTCGCACCTTTGGTTGGTTTACCCCATGGAGTTACTGGATGACGGCCTGAATTTTTCTTACCTTCACCCCCACCGTGCGGGTGATCTACTGGGTTCATAGCAGAACCACGAGTTTGTGGACGGATACCTCTATGGCGATTTCTACCTGCTTTACCGATAGTTACATTAGCCCATTCTTCGTTACCTACTTCGCCGATACTTGCCATACATTCAGCTAAAACTTGTCTCATTTCGCCGCTTGCAAGTCTTAAAATAACATATTTTTCTTCTTTACCCATAAGTTGTGCGTAAGCACCCGCAGAACGAATCATTTGACCGCCTTTACCTGGCTTTAACTCAACATTATGAACAATAGTACCCACAGGAATGTTTTTAAGTTTCATTGCGTTACCTGGTTTAATATCAAGTCCGCTTTCAGCAGCTGCAACAATATCGCCAACGCTTAATCCACGTGGTTGAAGAATATATCTTTTTTCCCCATCTTTATAAGCAATCAAAGCAATTCTACAATTTCTATATGGATCATACTCGATTGCTTCTACTTTGCCTTCTATACCAAATTTACGGCGTTTAAAATCAATAATTCTGTAAAGTTTTTTAGCACCCGCTTCTTTATGACGACTTGTAATTCTTCCATAGCTATTACGACCTGCGTGCACTGGAAGTTTAACAAGTAGTGAGCGCACACTTGGTTTAGCTGTAATATCTTCAGAACTTAAACCTGTGATATATCTTCTACTTGGAGTATATGGTTTATAAGTTTTAATTGCCATCTTAAGCCTCCGTATTTTCTAAGCTAACACCTTCAGGTAGCTTAACATAGAATTTTTTGTAATCGTTTCTTTGACCTAAACGACCTCTAAAACGCTTAACTTTTCCATCCATTCTTAATGAATTGATGCTTTTTGGAGTTACACCAAAATACTCTTTTAAAACCGCTTTTAAGCCTGTTTTAGTCATCTTTGGTGAAGTTTGAATAACTACGACACCTTGCTCTTGCAAATTCAAACTTTTTTCTGTGTAAAGTATAGTCTTTATATCAGTAATATCTGCCATAATTATCCCTCTTTTGTAATAGATTCTAACGCTGATTTTTCTATGATAACAGCATTAAATACAGATACTAAATAAGCATTTACTTCAGTTACATCAACTACATAGCAATTTGCTAAATTTCTGTAAGCTAAAAGTGTTTTTTCATCTAGTAAATCTTTAACGATTAAAGCATCTTTGACGCCAAGTTTTTTAATCACAGCGTTTGCATCTTTTGTTTTACCACTTTCAATAGCCAAAGAATCAGCAGTAAATAACGTACCTTTAGCTGCTTTATCTGCTAAAGCTCTTTCAAGCGCCAATCTTTTTTGTTTTTTATTTACTTTTTGAAAGTAGTTTCTTTCATTTGTTGGACCAAAAGCAACCGCACCGCCTACCCAAACGTTAGTTCTTGTTGAACCCGCTCTAGCACCGCCACGACCTTTTTGTCTCCAAGGTTTTTTACCACCACCGCTTACATCACTTCTACCTTTAGTATGAGCTGTATTTGCTCTTAAACTTGCAAGGTAAGATTTTACATATAAGTAAAGATTGTGTGGATTTACTTCCGCATATTTTGAAGGTAAATCAAGTTCACCTGCTTTTTCTAATTTATCATTTAAAACAACTACTTTACTCATTTTGCAATCCTTATTTTACCCATAGCACCATTATAACCTGGTACTGCACCCTTAACTACTAAAATTTTGTTTTCAGAATCATAAGATACAACTTCGTTTTTAACGGTTACTTTAGTATTTCCATAGTGTCCTGCCATTTTCATACCTGGTTGAACACGACCTGGCCATTCTCTATTACCAATAGATCCGTGGCGTCTATGAAATCTCGAACCGTGACTTGCTGGACCCCCTGCAAAGTTATGTCTTTTCATAACACCGCTATAACCTCTACCTTTGGTGTTAAAGCTTACTTTTAAAATTTTTGCTTCATTTAATGGAGTTTCATCTAAATCTCCTGCTTCAGTATTTGCTACTTCTAAAGTCGCAAATCTATTGTATTCTGCAGAAAGATTATACTTTTTTTGTTGTCCTGCGACACATTTATTACTTGCTTTACCTTTTGGATATGCTACTAAAGCCTTTCCGCCTTCAACTTCACATACTTTTGCATTTACAACTCTTAGTAAAGTTACAGCGATACTTGGATTAGTAATTGTTCTGCTCATTCCGATTTTTTCTACAATATATTCCATATCTTATCCTTACTTACCCATAGCTCTTACTTCAACGCTTACTTCTGGCGCTAAATCAAGCTTAGTTAAAGAATCAACTGTATCTGGAGTCGCTGCTACTATATCTAGCATACGCGCGTGAATTCTTATCTCAAACTGCTCACGAGAATCTTTGTTAATGTGTGGAGATTTTAAAACTGTATAGCGTTTGATTTTAGTAGGCATTGGTATCGGACCTCTGATATCCGCACCTGTTCTTTTAACAGCTTCTACGATTGCTGCAACTGTTCTGTCTAGTACTCGATGGTCATAAGCTTTTAGCTTAAGCCTAATTCTTTCCATAATATTTCCTTTAAAAAGAACTCGTTAGTTAAAAACTAACCAATTTATAAAAATTGAAATGAGAGTATATAAAATCTTGTTTTCAAAGTCAAGGAATTTGATGAAATTTTTCTATTATTTTCCTTTTAAAAAGGATAATAATAATAGAATTTTTAGAATTTAAAAATTATCATTATTTTTTAAATTTTTGTATATAATGATCAATACCTTATTTCATTAAATTTCAAAAAATCTCTTAATTTTTCATATTCGCCATTTTCTAAATAACGGTGTTTTCCCGCCTTTAACATACCAAGATCTAAAGCCCCAAAAGCAACACGCTTAAGATCCATAACCTCAAGATCAAAATGTCCAAAAAAGCGTCTAAGCTCTCTATTTTTACCTTCATTTATAACCACTCTAAGCTTAGTATAGCCTCCACTTGATCCAAAAATTTCAAAGTCTATAAAAGGAGCAAAACTCATAGAGGTAATTTTAGTTTTTGCATGCGCGCCTTTTTTTTCATTTTTAATCTCAAGTCCATTTTGCATGGCTTCGATGACTTGTTTGCTCACCGTGCCTTTAACTTTAAGGTAGTATTCTCTTTCTAAATCGCTATGCATTAAAGCATCGGCAATCACAGGAGAATCTGTAAGCAAAAGTAAGCCTTCACTTGCATAATCCAGCCTGCCTACGCTAAGCCAAGTACTAAATTGTCTTGGCAAGGTATCATATATAGTTTTTCTTCCACGATCGTCTTTTTTACTGACAATTTCACCTTTTTGTTTATGGTAGATTATCACGCTAAATTGCGTTCTTTTTTGTACTCTTTTACCTTTAACAAAAACTTTATCATCAAATTTAACTTCATCGCTTAAAAGGGCAATTTTGTTGTTTATTTTTACTAAGCCTTGTTTGATAAGTTCATCGGCTTCACGGCGTGAATAGCGGGTGTTATGGGATATAAATTTATTAATTCTCATTTGATCTTCCTTAAAAAGGGCGTTTTTGCCCTTTTTTACATTACAAAAATAGTTGGAACTATGGTTGGGTATTTTTTAATCTTTCTAAAGATGTGTTTTCTTAAAACTTGGCGGATTTGATTTTCTAAAAATCTTGGATCATTGAGTACTTCATCTTTAACATTGATGAAAAATTGTCCTAAAACTTCAGCCATATCTTTGCTAAAAGCATGATCGTGTTTGTCAGCTACTAGCCCATAGCTAAATACTCTTGGTTTGTTGATCAGTGTTTTTGTAGCTTTGTCAATTTGTGCGATAATAACTACTATACCACTATCTGCAAGTTTTTGGCGATCTATAACTACATCATCGGCGATTTGTTTGTTGATTTGATTATCTACAAAAACTTTACCTGTTTTTACGGTTTTTATGCGTTTGACATATTTTTGGCAAAGTTCTACTTGATCGCCATCACTCATAAGATAAATATTTCTTTCAGGGATACCGCACTTCATTGCTGTTTCTTTGTGTTTGGTGATATGGTTGTATTCCCCATGAACCGGTAAGAAAAATTTAGGTTTAGTAAGAGTTAGCATAAGCTTTTGCTCTTCTATACTAGCGTGTCCGCTTACATGAATTTCACTAAATTCTTGATACGCTACTTTAGCTCCTGCTTTTAAAAGATAGTCAAGCACTGCAGAAACGCTTGCTTCATTTCCTGGTATAGCTTTAGCTGAAATGATTACTTGATCTGTAGGTTTGATTTTTATAAATTTATGCTCATCTGTTGCCATTCTATAAAGCGCACTCATAGTTTCACCTTGACTTCCTGTAGTTACGATAAGCACTTCATTGTCTTTATATTTGCTTACTTCATCAGCATCGATGAAAATTTTTCTATCAAGTTTGATATAGCCTAATTCCATAGTAGTATAAAGATTTCTTTCCATAGAACGACCGATCACACAAACTTTTCTACCGTATTTTAAACCATAAGTGATAGCTTGATAAACGCGGTGGATATTAGAACTAAAAGTACTCATGATCACCCTGCCTTTGGTACGTGCAAAGATTTGATCAAAAGTTGGCCCTACAGAGCTTTCACTTTTTGTATAACCTTCTTTGTACGAATTTGTACTATCGCTTAAAAGACATAAAACCCCTTCTTCTCCATAATGTGCCAAACGTCCTAAGTCTGTTGGATAGCCATCGATTGGAGTTTGATCAATTTTAAAATCACCTGTGTGGATAATCGTTCCTGCTTTTGTTTTGATCGCAAGTGCTGAAGCATCAATGATAGAATGCGTGATGTGGATCCACTCTATATCAAATTCACCTATTTCATAAACTTTACGTTTTTCTACAGGACGAAACCATTTGCGTTCTGCTTTTAAGCCATGTTCTTCAAATTTGTTTGAAATCATTCCTAAAGCCAAAGGTGTAGCGTAGATAGGAAATTGAAATTCTTTAAAGAAATAAGGCACCGCACCGATATGATCTTCGTGTGCATGAGTGATCACTATACCGCGAATTTTATCTTTAATTTTTCTTACATAGTCAAAATCAGGGATGATAATATCTACCCCATGCATAGTCCCATCTGGAAAACTCATACCTATATCTACTATAATTGCGTCTTTATTGGTTTCAAAAACACTGATATTTCCACCGATTTCTCCTAAGCCTCCTAAAGGAGTGATGCGGATTTTATGTTCGCTAGAATTATTATATTTTAAGGGGTGTAAGCGGTTTTCATGTGAAACACGGTTAGCTTCTATACATTCTGCAAGAGCGATTTGCCAATCTTCATTGCCTGTGAGTTTTGAAGGAAGATTACGATTTTTCTTCTTTTTTTTCTCAGTTTTATTTTCTGAGTTTTCAGAATTTTCCTTGTTAGAATTTTGATCGATTTTTGGAGTATCGTTTTCATTTTGCAAAGAATCAGCTAATTTTTTTCTACGATTTTTATATTTATAGCGTTTATTGTTTTTTGAATTTGAGTTCGGATTTTGTTCATTTTTATTTATCTCTTTGTTTTCGTCCATATTCATCCTTTAATTTGTCATAAATTTTAAGGTATGAATCAACGCAAATTTCATGTGGTCTGATGTTTTCTTTTAAGCCAAGAGTGCTTAAAACTTCTAAAACTTTTGCTTTATATGTTTTTAAATTTCCTAAGAGTTGTTTTCTAGGAGCTTTAAAACAGTCTTTTAGAAAATTTTTGAAATTTTCTATTTCGCAAAGTTCATCAAAATCCTTAGTTTTAATCAAACTCATCACCGCTGACATAACTTTTGGCGGCGGATTAAAACATTGTGGATCAACATCAAAAAGCATTTTTCTTTCGCAAATCATTGCACTTAAAACACCTAAGGAAGAAAACTCACTATTTCCTTCTTTAGCGCAGAATTTTTCAGCCATTTCTTTTTGCACCATTACAATAAGCCCTAGACAATTTTTATCTTCTAAAGCTTTTAATATAATGTGACTTGCAACATAATAAGGCAAATTTGCAACCAAAAAATATGGTTTTTCATCAAGACTAGGATTAAAAGCTTCGCTTGCGTCTTGATGGATCAAGTTAAATTTTCCACATTCAAGTTCTTTTTGAAATTTCTTTTTTAAAATAGGTATGAGATCATTATCGATTTCATAAGCTTTTACTTGAGAAATTTTTAAAAGTTCTTGCGTTAAATCACCTAAGCCAGGCCCAATCTCAATGATATTGTTCATCTCTTTGGGTATGGCTTGGATGATTTTTGCTAATACGCTTTTATCGATTAAAAAATTTTGTCCGTATTGTTTTTTTGCTTTAACCATAAGAAATAATTTTATCTAAAAATTCTTAATTAAGTCTTTTTAGGTAGAATTATTTTTTGTAAAATTTCATAAGGATCAAAATGATTGTTTGTGCGGGTGGAAATGAAAATTTTTCTTTTGCAAAAGCTATAGGCATAGGTTTGGTTGAATCAGCTTTTCATTTGAGTCAACTTTGCTTCAAAGAAAAACCATCAAAACTTATATTTATAGGAACTTGTGGGCTTTATGATAAGGGAGAGATTTTAGAAATTTATAGAAGTTCGCACGCTTTTAATGTAGAATTTTCTAAAATTTCACATGCATTTTATACTCCTGCAAAATATGAAATTTGCTTAGAAAAAGAAAATGTTTCTCGTGAAACAATAAAAATCAATTCTTCAAATTATATTTGTCAAAATTCAAAAGCAGCAAAAGAATTTTCAAAATTAGGTTTTTTTGCAGAAAATATGGAAGCCTTTTCTGTTTTGAGCGTAGCTAAAAATTTAAATATTGATGCAGAGTGTATTTTGTGTGCAACAAATTTTTGCAATGAAAACGCTCACGAAGATTTTATAAAAAATCATCAAAAGGCAAAAGAAAAATTAGAAGAATACTTAAAAAAATATCATTATATTTAAAAATTCAAAAAAGGAAAATAATTTTGAAAGAGCTTGTTAATATTTTAGATTTTTTACCTGAAGAATTAGGAGAAAAAATCAAACCGATGTTTCGCGTGAAACAAATTTATCAATGGATTTATCAAAAATACGCCAATAATTTTTCCGATATGTCAAGTTTATCAAAAGATCTACGTTTAGAACTTGCGCAAAATTTTCATTTCTCTCCTGTAAAATGTGTTAAAAATGAGCAAAGTAAAGATGGAAGTATAAAATATCTTTTTGAACTCGTTGATGGTTTAAGGGTAGAAAGTGTGCTTTTGCCTATGAAAAAAGAAAAAATAGACGCAGAAGGCAAAAGAATTTCTCATGCAAGATACACTATCTGTGTTTCTTCTCAAGTGGGTTGTAAAAGTGGATGTAGTTTTTGTCTTACTGCCAAGGGTGGTTTGAAAAGAAATTTAAGCGCAGGGGAGATAGTCGGACAAATTTTATGGATCAAAAAACAAAATAATATCCCTTATGAACGCCGTGTAAATATAGTATATATGGGTATGGGCGAGCCTTTGGATAATCTTAAAAATGTTTCTAAAGCGGTAAAAATTTTAGCACAAAATGAGGGGCTTGCCATAAGTCCCCGCCGTCAAACCATCAGCACTAGTGGTTTAGCAAAACAAATCAAAGAATTAGGTCAAATGAACTTAGGTGTTTTACTTGCTATATCATTGCACGCGGTTAATGATGAGCTTCGAACCGAACTTATGCCTATCAATAAAGCTTATAATATCGCTGCGATTATGGATGCGGTGCGTGAATTTCCTACAGATCAAAGAAAAAGGGTGATGTTTGAATATCTTTTAATTGATGGTATCAATGATAAGCTTGAACACGCTAAAGAATTAGTCAAGCTTTTGAATGGTATTAAAGCCAAAGTGAATTTAATACTCTTTAATCCACATGAAGGAAGTTTATATAAACGCCCTAGTTTAGAAAATGTGATTAAATTTCAAGATTTACTCAGCAATAAAGGTGTAACTTGCACTATAAGAGAAAGTAAAGGGCTTGATATCTCAGCTGCTTGTGGACAGCTTAAAGAAAGGGCAAAAGAACAATGACAATACTAGATATTTTTGAAATCGTTTTTATAACAGCTGTTGTGATTATAGGTTTTGGTGGAATTGTTTTTGTAGTAACAAAAGAAAAAAAATAATTATTACATTTAATGGTGTCAAGGGGGAGACTTGAACTCCCGACCTCCGGCTTATGAGACCAGCGCTCTAACCAGCTGAGCTACCCTGACTAAAATAAAAATATAATTATACTACTTTTTACTAAAAATTTTCTGATTTTTTTAAAAAATAATTTTATTTTCAATATTTAAAAAATTTCTTTATTTTTAAAGCTTTTATAGATATAATGAACGCTTTATTTCATAGACAGGTGTCCGAGCGGTTGAAGGAGCACGCCTGGAACGCGTGTAAAGTGCAAGCTTTCGAGGGTTCGAATCCCTTCCTGTCTGCCATTCTTATTTTTAATATTTAAAATACTATTGTTTTGTCAAAAGTTATTTTATTGTTTATAAATTATTAAATTTTTGATAAAATATTAAAAATTTTATTTATTAGGTTTTTTATAATGCTACAATCAAGACTTTTGATGAATTTAAAAGGAATAGGAATATCTTTTATACCAAGATATTTTTTTCAAATAAATTTAGATAAAATTTTTAATGATATTTTAAAATACAATATTAAAGACTTAGAAGAAATACAAACTCGAGTTAAATATTATAATCAAATAGATGAATTTTTTACACCTACAGCAAAGGAAAAAATAGGAAAATTTCCTTTTAAAAGCACCTCTTATGCTTTTGATGCTTATGAAATCAGTAAATACTTTAAAGATGAATTTTTATGGAATAAAGAATTTGGCGATGTAAGACATACTTTTAAAGAAGCAACTATTTGCAAATCGAGATCTTTGGAAAATAATATAAATAATATTTTATTAAAACTTGATAAAAATAGGCACTTTTGCTTTTTAAAAGATAACATAAACTATGAAAATAAAAAGGATATAGCAATATTTAGAGGAGCAGTATATCAAAAACATAGAAAAGAATTTTTTGATTCTTATTTTGGTAGAACTTTTTGCGATATAGGAGATACTTCAAAACAACCTAGCCAATGGAAAAAAACTTTTTAAACAAAAAAGAACAAATGAAATATAAATTTATAATTTCTTTAGAGGGTAACGATGTAGCAAGCAACTTAAAATGGGCTATGAATTCTAATTCTTTAGTTTTAGCTCCAAAAATAACTTGCGAAACTTGGTTTATGGAAGGAACTTTAAAACCAAATTATTACTTTGCTTTGATTGATAATGAGAATTTGTCAGCAGTAATTGAATATTTTAAAAGTCGCCCAAAAGATGCATTGGAAATTATTAATAATGCTCATCAATATATTAAGAAATTTTTAGATAAGAAAAAAGAATTCCATATAGGAATTTTGGTTTTGACCAAATATTTTTATTATTCTAGACAACTTGAACTTAACAAAAAAAGAGATATTTTAGAATTAATCAAATAGTAAAATTACTCTCATTAATTCTCTAATTTTTCATAAAAAATAAATCTTTTTATACATTTATCACAGCTTATCATTTTTGGCAAAAATATATGGGTATTGTTAAATTTGGGAAAAATGGTTTTGTGCTTACATCGAATATAGATGAAGATGCGGAACAAGGTGGAGAAATAACTTATTATGAAAAATATTATTATAATTTTGAAATCGTAGGCAATATCCATGAAAACAAGGAGTTATTAGAAGTTAAGGAGTGAAAATTTTATAATATAATACTATATAATATAATATTGATTATCTTTGGAATAAAAGGAGAAAAAATGAATAACAAAAGAAAAGTTAGGGAATTTCTGTCTTATATGGAGAAATATCTGTTTTTTGTATTGGGTTGGTTAAATTAATAGAAAAATTGATAAAATAAAAAAAATATTCTATCATTATAAAAAATAGGAAAAGAAAATGAATTTAAAAGATGTTCTAAAGGAAATTGATATTCTAAAAGATTTTTTGAAAGAACACAAACTAGCTTTTGAAACTAAAAAATCACTAGAAGAAGATTTTAAATTAAGATATACAAATGATTCTAATGCAATCGAAGGGAATACACTTACCTTATTTGAAACAAAAGCAGTGCTTGAAGGTATGACTATTGCAGGAAAAAGTGTAAAAGAACACTTAGAAACCATAAACCATTCACATGCTATTGATTTTATGTTAGAACTTGCAAATGCTAATACAATTTTAAATGAATTTGATATTAAATCTTTACATCAAATTATTTTACAAACAATTGATATAAAGAATGCTGGAGTATATAGAAAGGCTAATGTAGTGATTAGCGGTGCAAAACATATTCCACCTGATTATTTGAGTATTGATTTTGAAATGAAAAACTTTTTAAATTGGTATGAGAATGAAGCACAAAATTTACACCCTATTATTAGAGCTTCAAGAATACATATTGACTTTGTTAGAATACACCCATTTATTGATGGTAATGGAAGAATGTCAAGGCTTTTAATGAATTATGAGCTTGTTAAAAATAATTATCCACCTATCAATATTAAGTATTCTTCAAAAGAAGAATACTTTCAAGCTTTGGAAGAAGCTTGTTATTATAAAAACTTTGAAAAATTTGACACAATAGTAATAAAAGAAGTTAAAAATGAACTAGAAAAAAGAAAACATTTCGCTCTAAAAAATGAAAAAAATGAATATCAAGAAAATTTAAAAGATAAAATAAGAAGGA